>JAJYDZ010000298.1 GCA_021790415.1 Thermoplasmata archaeon
TCTGGATGAACCCACTTTTGGTTTAGATCCAAGGGGAATGAAAGAGGTTAGAGATCTAATAAAAAACCTAAAAAAAGAAAGAGATATCATAATATTGATGAGTACACACCTTATTTCCGAAGCCAAGGAAGTTTCCGATCGGGTAATTATCGTTGACAAAGGAAAGAAGATTTATGATACGGATAATGAGAGTAACGATAATGTCATTAAGGTAACCCTTGAAGAACCGGCAGATATCAATGGAATCATTAAGTCTCCTGAAAATCTGCAAATAACTTTTTTGAATGAATCCACAATTTTATTAACATTAATAAATGGGATTGATAATTCAACCGCTATTGAGAAGCTGATGGATTTGGGTTTCAAGATAAAATGGGCTGAGCCTTATAACGACATAGAAGAGAAATATCTAAAAACGGTTTCACTATAATATTACTGTGAAGAATATACAATTAAATAATAAATTAATAATTAAAAAATCTCACCTGCTATAAATGGAAAGTGTTAGTACTCAAATGAGGAAGAAGATAGTCATTAAGGCAGGTGGTTCCATACTGGCCCGTGAAGAGTCATTTCAAAGTGTTGCAGCTTCTATTATGTCTTATCTTGGTACATATGATCTTATCTTCGTAGTAGTGTCTGCACCAACGGGAATTACTAATATGATAACTACCCTCCTTGATTGTCATGACGATTCAGAAAGAGAGATGATCATAAACAGGATGATTAATGTACTGCGGAGCGCCGGTTGCGACAGGAAACGGGAAGATTTTATCATTGGTAATATCAGGACATATTCCTCTCTATTCAACAGAACAGGTAACCGTAGGTATTCTGATCTTGCACTGATTCAGGGGGAACTGTTCAGTTCAGAACAACTCGCGTCAACCTTAATTGAAAATGGGTCTGATAATGTGAAAATTATTGATCCAGCCACATTTCTTCACTTTAAGTCAGGTCCAAACAAAGAGTTGATCTTTGATGAAGTAAAATCAAAATCTTCATTCCAATCCACTATTAAAATCATAGAGGATCATAGGATTTTAATTGTGCCTGGTTTTTATGGGATAAATGGAAATGGAAAAATTATAACCATTGGTCGCGGGGGTTCTGATCTCACTGCCTCTCTCGTATCAATTTTAACACAAGCTGATAAATTGGAATTTTGGAAAGATGTTAACGGCATATATTCAATGGATCCAAAACATTTTAACGGTAGTGTTAAAATAAATGAAATTTCAACTCAAAATGCAGCTCTTCTTGACCTTTTGGGTTCAAGAATACTTCAGGAAAAATCAATAACTTCACTTCTTAATTACCCAGTCATTCCGGATGTGGAAGTCAGAGCTGTCACTTCCAGAGAAAGAGGAACTAAACTGGGCAATAAAAACTCTTTTGATTTTTTGGTCAGTGTGCTTGATAATGCAAGCGTTCGTATATATTTAAAAAAGTTTAACGAGTCGGATCAACTAAAACTTCATAATATATGGAATTCACAACACATATCAATAGGTCACAACCTCTTCATGGAGATAGGCAGGGAGAAATTCAAAAGGATGAAGAATGCAGCTTCAACCATACTATCATCAAGAATTAACAGTTCGATCATATCCCTGTTCATAGGAGATTATATGGGGCGTTACTCATATTCCTTTTTTAAGAGGATAAAAAGTTCCATTAACCAGATTATCCCCAACGCTGATATCTATTACAGTCAGGAACTGAATATTATTTTCATTGTGGGAGCTCATGAAATGAGAGAGAATATTATTAATTGCATCAGGGTGACCATAGCAGAGGTTCAGGAGACATGGACAAGATAAGGGTTGCTCTTCTTGGGTCTACGGGAATAGTAGCGCAAACTTTTATAAGTCTTCTTGAAAAGAATTCAAATTTCATAATAGAGGATATCTATTCCCGCAAGGATAAATATGGAAAAAAATACGGCGAATCCGTCAACTGGCAAATTGATGGGGAGATCCCCAGCGACATAGAATCTAAGAGATTGCGGTCGCCGGAAGAATTCTTAGATCTAAGGGACAATTATGATCTTGTTTTTTCAGCCCTACCCTCAGAAGCCCATGCTTTCGAGGAAAAAATTGCCAGGTTTCTTCCGGTGATTACTAAGTCATCATTTCATCGGGCTCTGGAAGATGTACCACTGGTAATACCGGAATTGAACATGAATCATGATCGAATTATAGAATATCAAAGAAAAAGAAGAAATTACAAAGGTTTTATTGCTTCAGAGCCCAACTGCAGCAGTGTACCCATAGCTCTGGTTCTCCATGCACTCAGTTCCTTTTCAATTAAAGATGTACGCGTTGTAACGATGCAGTCGATCAGCGGTGCGGGAATTAATGGAATTTCTCCCTTCGATATAATGGGTAACTTAATTCCTAACATTTCTGGAGAATCTCATAAAATATGCTCTGAAATACCTAAGATTTTAGGAGATGTTGACAAAGATGCACAGGTAGTGGTTCCGAATAAGCTTGAAATATGGGCTCAGTGTAACAGAGTTCCAGTTCTTAGAAACCATGTTGAATCATTGTCCATGAAAGTTTCTGGTGACATATCTTTGTCTCAAATAAGGGATAAATTAAAGGAATATAAGGGATCGGAGAGTTTTGTTAGGATGAAGAATGCCAATACAATATTCAGATTAAGTGATAATCCACTGTATCCGCAACCTAGGGATCTTAAGGATAGGGAAGACGGCATGAGGGTTCTAATAGGTCAACTTTCCCTTAAAGACAACATATTTTCCTGCGTGTGCACATCTTCCAATCTAATAAGAGGAGCAGCAGGAAACTCAATATTGCATGCTGAAATACTGAAAGAGGAAGGATATATTCAATGAATTTTTCTAAGAAGGAAAAGGTTACATCAAGGGCTAATTGCTCATCGGCCAATATAGGCTCAGGCTTTGATGTGGCTGGAATCTGCTTTAATAACTTCTATGATGAAATGACACTTTCAGTGGAAGATGACCAGGATATTCCAGTTAAAATAGTCCATGATAACAGAGAAATAGATGTTAATAAGAATACTGCAGGATCGGTCATAGAAGAGATTAGAAATTTATACAAGATTAATGAGAAGATCAAGGTTTCGCTTGTTAAGGGAATACCCATAGGGAGGGGTCTCGGAAGCAGTGCCGCATCCGCCGCTGCAGCTGCAATTGCAATGAATGAAATGTTTGGACTTGGTATGAGCCGGGCAAGTCTTGCATTCCTTACGGGGAACGCAGAAAAAGTTTCGTCCGGCACCCCACATTGGGATAATGCCTCAGCTTCCATATTTGGAAATTGCGTCTTCAATATATCGTCAGATCCATTTGAAGTGATTAATTTTAAAGTTTCTGAAAAGCTTTCATTTGGCATAATAATGCCTGAGATTATAATTTACAAAAAGACATTTAATGCAAGATCAATGCTGCCTCAGAATATCCCTATGAAAACAGCAATATCAATGTCCCGAAACATAACCGGCTTAATGGAATCACTTAGAATCGGTAATATGAAATTGCTTAGCAGGGTAATGAAGGGAAGTATAGTTGACAATTACAGAATGAAGATGTTTCCATATCTGGAGGAACTCAAGAGGACCTTT
>JAJYDZ010000299.1 GCA_021790415.1 Thermoplasmata archaeon
GAAGGGTAAGAAAATTAACATCCTCACTTGGTAAGATAAATTTTCGTAGACTCACTTAGGTAGGAGTAAGTTCTTCTGTATCATTATCTTATAGAGTTAATTTCTGACTTTTGGGCACCCCATTGCCGCTGGTGTTGAAGGTTGTGTATCGATCGATAGCATCCTGAATTTTGCGTAAGAGAGTCTTGCACTATCTCCAGATCATGAGAGAAATTTCATGAAAAGGTTTATCTAATGTCAAACCGTAAATGCTGTGTAATTGACCTCCAGGCTGAATGGGAGTTTCAAATTTAGTTCTGTAATATTATAGAACATCATAGCAGGGAAAGGAGATTCGTCCCAACAGAGTAAGAAAGGTGAATAGGAAATGAAGGATTGGGGTGAAAGTAGATGAACACAGAGATAGACCTAGATGGTCCCCAAAGTGACAAAGCATATCGAAGAATGGACAAGGAGAAAGAGGACTACGAATGCTGTCCGTTCGGATGTTAGGGTTTAGAATATTACATTAGTGAAAGGTGCTTATGCCATTTAGGTCAAGAAGTCTATTTGTATCACTGTTATTTATCAGATCTGCAAAAGACTTAACGTGCCCAAATAGCTTTTTGTCGACTGTATCGTCCTGAAAGAATATACCTTCCAAATTTGAGTTTCCAACTGTGTTAATCATATTGAGAAGAGTCAGTTCCTTCTTTGTTCTAGGAGTTTGTATCTTATCTGATCCCTTTACTTCTATGAGAAAAAAATTACCTCCTGCCTTCACCAGAAAATCAGGGTAATATTTATGATATCCATATGGAATTGAAAGTTGTCTCCTGTTACGTACCCAGAATTCAATAGAATCTAACGAATCCAAAGTAACAGCAAGTCTGAACTCCTGACCGCTGTCAAAAGAGTTATATTTAAACCAAGACTTTTCAAATCCTGTAATTTCTATTTTTAAAAGATCATCTCTTTTTACATTACTTATTGTCCCTAATTCATTCCATTTCTTTAAATTCAATGGTACTGATTTATTTGAGGTAGAATATTCTAAAGTTATATTAGTGGATGGGAAAATAGTCGATAGCGATTTGTACTTTTCTAGTAACTTGTTTTCAAATTTTGCATATATTATTTTGTCTAAATGGTCTTTTATTTTTTCAAAAGCTTTATTTATGATAAACTCTCTTGACGGCCCATTAGCGTAATATGCTAACTTTTGAGAATTTAAATATTTTATTGACTCAATGAGCTTCCCCTTGATTATTTCTGAAGACGGTAATATAGGTGTTGTGTAAACGACCATTCTTACAAACTTAACTACCTCATCATTATTGACTGTAAGAACTAATAACTTATTAGGTTGGGCCCCTCTGTTCAGTTTTTCATTTTGGAGTAAGTCAATTTCAGTAGCTTTTTTAGTGTCGGTGAATGTAAAAAATCTGTATCCATTTTCTAGCCTAGTATGTTCTGCAACCCATTGTGGAAATTGGAGTCCATCATACGTAAGTTCTTTAAAAAAGTCTTCTTGTCGAATTGATAGACTCCTTCTTAATTCGAAAACTGGTATTGTATCGCCGAGGGCTCTATCAAACTTAGTTTGTATGTCATTTGTGATTTCTTCTGTTATAGTTTCTTCCTTAAATGTGTCTGAAGATAGACCCAGTTCTTTCCGTATGCTCTCTATGAATTGATCAAAATTGCTGCCATGATTAGTTACAACGTGCAATATTTCTTGTTGCTCTTCAAGTAGACCAGAAAGATCTCCATGAATTCTTTTCTCTCTGAAAAGTCTTACTCCCCTCCCTATCATTTGCTTTACATATGTCTTGACTGCTCCAGAAGTATTGTTATGAAGAATTAGTATTGTATATGGATTCAAAAGATCCCAACCCTCTTCGAGTTTTTTTACTTGAATTATGATCTCCTGGTCATTCTTTTCTATTGTTCTTATTTTATTCAAGATGTTTAAGTCGGTATCATTGTTACTGTGATATACAAATGAAATGTCAGGAGCTTTTTTTACAAATTCAACAAGTTCTTCCATTGTAACATTCTTTCTTATAAGTTCAATGATATCATATTTTGGTCCAGATAGCAATTCTTTATATGTTTCAGTAATTAACTCATGGAATTGATAATCTTTGAGTGCTCCCCAAAGCTTATCGGCATGGACAGTATCTCTCGCTCTTACTACCACAATAGGTTTTATACCATCCGGACCCAAAGGCAACATTGCTTTCCTTTTTACTAAATGTATCATAAAGGAAATTAGAAGTTTTTTCAAGTCGTCCTCTGTGACATCGCTACCGTTGGAAACATCTATGCTTCCAGTGTAGCCAAGAGCTCTAATTTTCTTTCCGTATCCATCTTCAATAAACCTTCGTAACCCATACTCATAAATGATCTTTTGACTTCTCCGAGCTTCATTGACGGATGCGCTGACTGCGGTTGCAGTAAATTCTAAGACAGCACGAGGGTCAAACTCCTTTATAATATCCAGAGACCCTTTATTACTTCTTAAAACCCTGAATTTTTGGTAATGATGCGCCTCATCTGTGATAATAGTTAATTTTTCGTTTTTTAGATAAGCCCTTAGTGAGACAGTATTCCCATTTATGGACCATGGACTGCTTTCCCATGGTTTATCTACATTTAGAACAGCACCATTTTTTCCTCTCTCAAAGAAACTTTGAATGGTAAAAATAAAAATGTTTAGATCAGCATCTTGCAGAAAATCCGAACGTCGATCTTTATAGTTTTCGGCCGTTATTATGTTGATTTTTTTATTAAGCTTCTTTGAATAAACATATTTTGAAGATGCTTGGTTAAAGTTATCTATTGTTTTCTGATAGATTTCTGTGGAAGGAAGTATTATCAAAAAATTCTTCAGACGAAACACAGCGTTTATATATATAATAGAAGCGCCAATGAGCAGGGTTTTTCCCGCCCCAGTGGCCATCTCAAATCCATAAAATGGCACCCAACTTTCTTGAACCTCTTCCAATAAAGCTTGTTTAAACCAATCATCATTGGGTAATTTTAGAAAATAATCCAGGGCCAAAAGTGCTTCTTTTTGATAATATCTGAAGTTATGGCTCATTGAGATTTGTAGTTCATTCAAAAAAGATTTTTCGTAATCTTGTATATATTTAGTATAATTGGGATTTTGATTAAGTTTTTCATTAAATTCTAAAATCTCAGTCTCGCTGCCACCAAATAAATTAGTTCGTTCAGTCATATTCATTCTCTCCTAAAGACCATATTTTTTTAGAATATGCTCTGGGATCTTTCTTAGTTGATAACCGAAAGGAAGGTCTTCCAAATATATTGGGATGCCAAGATTTGTATATATTTCTACCGATTCGTAGTCCGAGTAATTTGACTCAATTTGCTCGATAATTTTGTCTAGGTCCTCTTTGTTGATTATTATAGATTCTTTGCTGATCAAACAGATAGCTATTTCTCTGTGTCTCTCGGAAAGGCAAAAGAATGGTTCAGTTCCCAATATTTCTTTAATTCCAGGATACCCAAAATTTAGGAATACAGATTCCCCAATCTCTTTGTAGAGTATGCTCCAGTTTATGTCTTCAGCCTTAAGGATCGAAGGACCTATTTCATAGAAAGTAA
>JAJYDZ010000300.1 GCA_021790415.1 Thermoplasmata archaeon
CTGTTCTTCCCTTGACAATTTCATTCCCTATTGATATAATTGAAACTTCTTTCATGAAGGTCACAAGGTGTTCAAATATACAATATAATATGTAAATATAGCGTCCAATATTATGGCAATTATCACATATATCATTTGCCTCTTTCTATTTTCCACGTATAAGATATTAGTAATGATATCAAAACCTTTTCTTTAGATAGACTGAAAATTAGATGGCTTTTTACCATGTTAATCATTAAGTGAAATCTTAGTATAAGTTATAAAAAGGTTAAATTCAATTCTATTATAATCCTTAAAACGTGTGAATAGTTAAAGTGATGGACTTGAACATTAGAAGAGTAATATTAGATGTTGGAAAAGGACTAAATCGCCCTACCCTTGTTGACCTTTCAGAGGCCATTATTTCTGTAAAGGGAGTAGATGCCGTGAATATAAGCGTTACTGAAATAGACATGGAGACAATGGGCACAAACATTACTGTTGAAGGTACAAACATTAACTTCGATGATCTTGTGAGGACAATAGAAGACGCAGGGGCTGTGGTTCATTCAGTGGATGAAATTGCAGCAGGAAGTCGTTTAATCGAGAATGTTAGGCGTGATATTTGAACAGAGAAACTATTTTTCCAATAACCATTGGGTTGGTTGATGGAATTATAACCACATTAATGATAACCTCGGGACGGATTGTATCTGGGGTAGATATGAGCCTTTATCACACATTAAGGATAGCTTCTGGTTCATCTATTGTGGGTGCTGGGAGTTATTTTGTTGCCCAATATAGTAAAATGAGAAACGAAGTTAGCAGGGTTTCAAAGCACCTCAATCCAGATAAGAATAAGCCAAGAAGAAGCTCCATGGAAAGGATTATTCTTCTTGAAACTGCAATAGGTACAATTGCAGCAGCTCTTTTTGGTTTTCTAGGTGCAATGATACCATTGTTGAGTGCAATAGCATTTACTTCAAATGTCTATTTTCCGTTTTTTATATCACTCCTCTCGTTAGCTGTACTGGGTATCTTTGTGGGGAAATATGCTAATGGGAGTTCCCTGAACTGGGCCATTGCCCTTTTGTTTATGGGTGTTCTGGTCAGCATTGTGGGGATATATCTTAACATCATTCCTTAATCTATGGGGACTTCCTAAAAAATTGTAATAAGGTGTCTGCAATTCTATGTTTAAATGAGAGAATATTCCATTCAGGTCATGACCCTATTGGTTTCTATTGCTATTTTCATAGGTTCATTATTTGATCTTAGTTATATGGGAGCAATATACATAGAAAGTTATGTTAAATTTGCATTTTGGGGCGGCATATTATCTTTGCTTCTATTACCGTTTGCATATTATATCACAAAAAGATTTTGGCCTTCATTTTCTGTTTATATACCGTCATTTTTTCTATTTCTACTGTCATTATCACTAATTTTCACATATCATTTTGTCATGGCAAACACAGGTTCGGGATTAAACATTTCGGCTTTTTTTGCGTTTTTTTATTTATTGCTCGCACTTTCAATTGTCCTAAGATTTCTATATTCATATGAGAGAAAATCTCTGGCTAAAGGTTTTGTTTTTTTAATCTACCTTTATATCATGCTTTTCATAGGGGGCCTTTTCATTTACTCCTCCTTTGCAAACGATCCGCAAATTCTAGTAGGATCCATATATGATGACGAATCGCCTGCTGGTGTGCCTTATCTGTTTTCCAATGCCATTACAATATTTTCAATGCAGTTTACTATCACATTTTCAATTCAACTTACAATTATTTTTGGAATAATAGGGTCTTTTCTAATTGAAAACTTCAGGATGATCTTCGACCAGGCCAAGAAAAAGATGCAACAGGGAAAGGCCATTAACAAATTTTCAGGGGTATCCTACGCATTTGCGGGACTTTCATGCCAGTGCGAAGCAACAACATCTCTTCTACCGGCCATAGGTTCTGAAATTCTTGGGATAGTATCTTTGCCACTTGTAATGGAATCTTTGTTTCTAACCATTTTAACGTTTGTAGTCCTTAAACTATCCATAAGTGGTTTTTCAATTAGATTCTTTGCCAAAATTAAGAAACTTGATACTAACAAGCTGAAATTCATATTTGCAGGAGTTCTATTTGTGGTGTTGGAACCAGTTGTATTGATCGTAGGAATTTTTCTTGGATTAAGGGAAAATCTTCTTTTTTATGCTTCAATCAACGCACTGATGTTTATCACAGGTATAATAATAATATTCCTTCTCCATTCAATCTTTAAGATTTTTTCAGAGGAAAGATCGAAATTCTACATACTATGGTCAGCAATAGGTTCAGTTGTTTTAATGGTTATGTGGTATTTACCTGCTTTTGTAAATTTTAGCCTTGGGAGTGGTATCAACTATTCACTAATGGCTATAGTATCAACAGCTGGGGGTTTGCTTGCCGGTTATTCTTTGGTAACAAGTGGGAGAAACGATAGGATAGTTGCTCTTGAATATGTTGGAGGAATGTTGCCAGTAATATCAATAATCATTCTTTATTTTACTGCAGTTTCCACCCTTGATATATGGCCGATTTTTGGAATAACACAACAATTGTATTTCTCAATTATTTTTCTCGCAATATCACTACCAATAATGTGGTTTTTCACCAATTATGCAATATATGACTTTTCAACCAAAATCAATTCATGATCAAAACTTCCCATTCTTTGGAATATTTATATAACGTAATTAAAATACACTCATATGGACTTAATTGTGAACAAATCCAGTAAAGGAAGGAAAAACATACTTATATCGGAAAATGGAAAATACTATTCTTATTCAGAGATAACCGATTCAGTTGACATTAACCGGGCAATAGGTGAACTCCACAAAAGGGTACCAGAAAGAATGGAAGAATATTCAGGAGATATAATAGAAGATATCCCTGTAAACCCGAAAAAAATATTTTTGCCTGCAATAAATTTCAGAAGTCACTCAGAGGAAAACAGGACGCCCAGTCCAAAAAGACCATACTTTTTCACCAAGTTCAGTAATGCGGTGATTGGAAATAATGAAAATATAATAAAGCCAGGGAAGGTTAAGTATCTTGACTATGAAGGCGAGATTGCCGCAATTATTGGTGCCAAAATTAAAGAAGCATCAGTTGAAAATGCCATAGAATCAATTTTCGGATTTACTGTTTGTAATGACATAAGTGCCCGGGATTACCAGAACGATTATCAGGACAGGCTGGGAAAGAATTGGATTCTCGGTAAAGCCTCAGACACATTCCTGCCCATCGGGCCAAGAATATGCATGCTGGAGAATGATATCCCTGATTTCCAGATAAAAACATATGTCAATTATGAGAAGAGACAGGATGGGTATGTCCACGATATGATATTTTCTTTTCCTGAGTTAATAGCGGAGGTATCTCAGTTCATTACACTGGAACCTGGTGACATAATTACTAGCGGGACACCATCCGGTGTTGCTATGGGAGGTTCAGGAAGATTTCTTGAAAATGGGGATACTATAACAGTAGGGGCAGAGGGAATTGGAAATCTCACAAACAAAGTTGTAAATGCAAACTGATGTAGTTAATGTTAAAGAAACTAGACAGCAGGATTGATTTAAAGAACATTCAG
>JAJYDZ010000301.1 GCA_021790415.1 Thermoplasmata archaeon
TCTACTTTAAAGTTTCTACCAATGGTATTTCGTAATCATTGCCTTATTGAATTTATATTAAAATCATTAAGGTTTTCAGACCCATAAGATAAAACAGCAGTTATTGCGATATCTGGAATATTAGACCCTTCTGTGAAAGGCACTGGAATGAATTTTTCCCAAGCCTCAATAATGTTTGGAGACCTGATATGAACTTTAGGGTATTGGCTGTAACCTTGACTTCCGCATGACAAACACTATCATTGTTTCATGCGAAAATCAAGTTTCAATACTCGTTAGAGGTACATAAAGTTAAACATAAACTCTAAGAGAGGAAATTTTACAGATAATTTTCTATTAATTTGGCCCTTGAGATATTTTAAAAAATTTTCAACCTTCAATTTAGAACTTAATTTCAAACGATGATTTGTTGCATAGTTTTCTTTACAGCCATTGTTATGAAAGCCGTATGCATTATGCCCTCACTGTCAGGTCTCGTTGCATCCTTCCTCACAAGAAGATTTCTCTTAATAAGTTCAAATGTTTCAATAACATACAGACCATTTTTTTCCATTTCCAGAACAGTATTTTCAACCTGGTCAAAGTTCGGCAGGTAGGTAATAATACGCCCCCCCATTTTCAGAGAACTTACCACATTTTTCAAGCATAACCATGGATCCGGCAGATCCAGAAAAACCGCATCAAATTTCCTTTGCTCTGAAGTGAAATCAAATTCGTTTATATCTATATTGTGAAATTCAAGTTGCGCCTTTGTATTGAATAATTCCATGTTTTTTCTAACTATGGCCTCAGTGCTTTTATCACGGTCTATTCCAACTATGATTCCCTTTTCTCCGATTACGCTGCTTATTTGTACAGATAATGCACCAGATCCTATCCCTGATTCCAGTACAATTGCACCGCTTCTGATTCCTGATGCTGATACAATTGCCGCTGAATCTTTGGAATTTATAATTTGCGCTCCTCTGATACCTGCAGAACCGAAATCATATGGGATGCCGTCCGATATGAGGTATTCATTTCCCCTGATCTTTATTATATCTCCACTCCTGATTGAAATGTTAAATGGGATCTGTATGGTTTCTTTTCCCATATATATTAGATTCTTTTCCTCATCAATGTATCCGCCCTTATTTTTCCCTATTAATGTTCTCATTATACCCTCCATAATATCCAATTATAATATCGGAAACGTTGGTTCCGGTAAATCCCGTTTCAACCTGAACCGAATATCTTCTTGCAAACCCTGCAGAATCACTTTTGTCAAGATAGCCCTTAAAATCAGTATTAAGTGTTTCTCTTTTCAATTTATCGTCAACCATCATTCCCATCAGTCCACTGTTACCATCATCACCATCGGTTGCCGTGGACATTAATGAAAATACTTCATTTTTGTTCATTTCCAGCATTACTCTTAGAGAGAGTTCAGTATTTCTGCCTCCTTTCCCATTACCATTGACCTTTGCTGTGGTCTCTCCAAACCCCGTAAACCAGAAAGGTTTTCCTTTTTCAGCGAATATCTTTCTCAATATTAGAGGAAGTTTTTTCGATACCTCCATGATATCTCCAATAAGTATCTGCCCAAGGCTCAGTATATCGTATTGATCAGAATACATCTTAATATTTGCAGTTAATGAATCAGCAAATATTTCTCCACTCAGAATAAGCTCCATATCTGTTTTACTTTCATGATTCAGGTTATAACTGTTCGCAACGGGGCGTAGATCTTCAGGAATACAGGAACTTTTGATGCTTCCAAAATTAAAGTGATGTACAGCAAAGGGGTTGGAGCCTATGAGGTATAATTCATTAGAAGGTACATCAGATATAAGCAGAACCATGTATCTGTTAAAATTCAATTTTTGAAGAATCTTTCCGCATTTAACTGATGAAATACCACACCTTAAAGCATTGAAAGATTCTATATCAGTGCCCGCGTTCAGCAAACATTTAGTTATATTAGAGAACGTTTGATCGTCTATACCGCTTTCAGGTAATTCAAACAGTGCAGATGCTCCTCCCGAAAGGAGAACAATCAAATTTTCCTCCTTTGCGTTTTGTAATAGGTTCATAATCTTGCGCGTTGATTCATATGAATCAGCAAGTGGTATGGGGTGGTTACCCTTGAATATTTTAAGATCGGAATCAGAGGAATTTACGGCAAATGGAGCGAGTATAATCTTTAATTTTGACGATCTAAAGTTTGTCTCGCTTATTCCTGCAGCCATGGATTCCGCAGCTTTTCCAAGGGCAAATACAGCAGTTTTATCAGGTATTAAATCAACGTTTTCAAGCCTTTTAGCTACAATTCTGCCAGGTTCATTTTTCAAAAATGTTGTGCGTAATATGTTCAGAATCTTATTTGCCCTTTGAACATTCAAAAAATTGTGATCTGTGGGGAATTCTTGTATATTCATTCTACCTCAAAATCCTTCAGATGCCATGCTATGATACCCCCGGAAACGCTGTATACAGGGACCTTAACACTGTTTCTGAGCAGTGATGCTTCTCTTAGACTCTTACCTCCGCTGTTGCATATGATGCAAATTGGAACGTTTTGATCTTCAAGCCACTTAGACCTCTCAATCATTTCCGGAAGTGATAAATTAATTGATCCCTTTATATGACCCAGTTCTCCATTAAAATCACCAGGATTTCTTGAGTCTATTAACAGAACTCCGTTTGAATCCATCATTTCTTTCAATTCACTCACAGAGATTGCTTTCTTGACCTTCATTAACTATTGTTATGAATAAATCGATATAAACTATTATGTGGGAATTCAAACGATAACTAGGTGAAATAAACAAAATAAATACTCAGAAGTCATTACTATTAATGAAGAGCGAAGTTAAGGCATTGATCTTCACTTCAATAGGACATTTTGCCAATGATGGTACATTCCTTCTTTTCTCCGCGCTCATAGTTTTTTATTCTAATATAGGGATTCCTGTATATTTCACAGGTTCATTGGCCATAGTTTACACACTTCTCAGTGGTATTTTTGCCCTTTATGTTGGAAAACTTTCTGATAAATTTAACAAGGACCCTGAATTAATGTCAATTGGTATTCTAATAATGGGAATATCAGTGGCGCTTCTAGCACTTCCCTTCTATTCATCATATGGAGAATATTATACTGTCACATTAGGGTCGCTTATTCTTGGAATAGGTCAGGCATTCTATCATCCCATCGGGGCAAATATAATCAGATTTTCAAAGCCCGGTAGAGATATGTCTGACTTCCTTGGAATTAATGGATCCTTTGGAAGCCTCGGGAGAAGTCTCCTAATATTAGTATTTGGAGCATTTGTTCTTTCAACCGGTGATTTCACAGGTACTTTGCTTTATGCCATCATATTTATAGTTCTTTCAGGAATAATTTATTCTGGTACTTACAGGATAAGAAAACCGGAAAGAAAATCAGGTAAACAGAATAAATCCATGAAGGGTGAATTGACGGGTAGTGCAGGTGTGTGGGGATTCATTGCAGTCCTCACATCCTCATTCTTCCTGCGTTCAATGTTTCTTGGAAGTGTTTCAGTTTATATCTTCTCTTATCTCGATCAGATAGATGGTAACAG
>JAJYDZ010000302.1 GCA_021790415.1 Thermoplasmata archaeon
TTTTCCTATATAGATAGGTTTTTATAAGTAATATTATGGAATCAGTTTGATGGAGTTTTCTTCCTGCTCTCTTTCAAGCTTTCCCAGAATTCATCAGGAAGTGTGCTGAGCTGATTGAACTGCCCTCCCCCATAAATCCATTCTCCCCCATCTATTGTTACAATATCACCATTAATATATCCTGAATAATCTGATAGAAGATATGCTGCAAGTTCTGAGATTTCCTCAGGCTGGCCAAGCCTTCCTAGGGGAACTCTTTTAGTCATTTCTTTCTCAACTACTTCAGTAGGAACTAGTCTTTTCCATGCCCCCTCAGTTTTAAAGGGACCTGGCGCTATGGCGTTCACTCTGATTCCCTTGGGACCCCACTCAGAGGCTAAAGACCTTGTGAAGGCTGTTACCCCTCCCTTTGCAGCAGCAGATGGTGTCACATAACCAGAACCTGTCCATGAATACGTAGTCGTTATGTTCAATATGTTTCCATTAATCTTTTCTCTTATCCACCTCTTTCCAATAGAAAGGCTGAGGTGTATTGTTCCCATCAAAACTATTCCTATGACACTCTCAAATGCTTTCACACTGAGATCCTCTGTCCTGCTTATGAAATTACCTGCTGCATTGTTGATGAGACAATTTATCGGCCCTAGTCCACTCCAGATTTCTTGAACAGTTTCATCTACCTTTGCATGATCCCTTACATCGCAAACATAGTAATGCGCACTAATACCCTCCTTTTTCAGGGATTCAACGGCGTCATTAAGACGCTCTTCATTTCTGCTTAGGATGACTATGATCGCTCCATATGAGCCTATTTTCCTTGCCATTGCAAGCCCTAATCCTGTTGCTCCTCCCGATATAAGAACAATTTTACCAGCGAACGGTTTTCCATTCATCATGCATTTGCAATAATCAGCTTATACAATAATCTTAACATGACACATTGTTTCAGAACGAAAGAAAATTCGAATATATACAAAATACGTTAGCGGTAGCAATGAAGAATTAACGCTTACAATACCTCGAGGTAATTCAGTTTAATGCAGATCTTTTCCAAGCAGTGTTTATGGATTCATTTAACCCAACGATTGGATAGTTGCCTTTAATGGTGGACGGATTATGCCTTTTTCAATTCGGGTCATGGCAACATTATTCAGAAAATGACTTTTTGAATCGTTTCATATCCTCATTGAATAATTGTCACTGGAATTAACGTGTTTACATTTTGTCAATTTGATCAGTACATCTTTACCAACTGCCCCTTTAAAGAGTTATTTATCATCATACCAAGGAATTGCGTTTGAACAGCTTCCCTCAAAAATCTCAACGACAATGTAAAATATGTGTAAATTATTTCAGGTTTGCACTGGGCGCGTGGCCAAGCATGGATATGGCAACAGCCTCCTAAGCTGTAGATCGGGGGTCCAAATCCCCCCGCGCCCGTTCTTAATGCTCCATTCTTGGAGCCAATAGGAAAAATCCCGATACTCCTTCTGAAGCATCCTTGGAAGTTTTAAATTCTATTGACAGCGGATAATCATCCTTGAAGCTAAGTTTTAATTCTTCTGCATTTCCTAAAGATTTTACCAGTCTCAGAAGGTAATCGAGTGGGTATGAGCTTTTCACTTCAGAGTTGCAGTTTAATTCGATTAGATCAGACTTTTGTAAAACCATTTCTGAGTCCTCTGATTCTGAGGAGGATCTTGCTCTGAATTCTTCAGGTTTCATTATAAGTTTTATGGCATCAGATACATCCTCGGCTGCTTTCAAACCTCTTTCAAGTTCCCCCTTTCGTAAAACTACGTAGCTCTCACTGTGAATTGCTGGCACCTTTGGCGTCAGGACAGAACCATTATCCAGCAGAGGGATACTTTTGCTTATGGAACCAAGCTTAAATTTCAGTCTTTCGTTTTCCTTAATTATGATTATATTATCATTTGAAGTTGCCAGTTTAATGATCCCTTTTAGCTTGTCAACATCAACCGCGAGTTCATCCTCCTGATCTACATCGTAATCAATAAATGATTCCTTATTCATCTGAATATCTATCATAGCAACATGTGCACTGTCAACAGCTTTTACGTTCAACCCCTTTGAATCAAGTTTAAGCTTCGCTTCCGATACAACCGTATTCAGTAAATCTATTATTTCTCTGAGATTTTTTATGGAAATGGATAGTTTTGTCATTTCATCACTCCTATTTATGGTATGAATGTGTTATACAAGTGGGTATTAATTATTTTTCCTTTTTGATACATAATTATGTATCAGGGTTGATCAAATGACGAAATT
This sequence comes from Thermoplasmata archaeon, assembly GCA_021790415.1. Next base: position 2,290 of record JAJYDZ010000302.1, read on the forward strand.
GTGATTTAAGAGCATAAGTTATAAATCAAACGTCTCAATGAATTGTTAAATGATTGATACAAAGAAACTCGATGAAAGAGGGAGACAAATTATAATAACCCTCAACTCAGAATACCCTATTTTCAAGACAATGGCTAAACTCAATGTGAGTCTTTTTGGCGGAGTTCTTTTCGATGGAGATAATGTTTCGTTGATGATGTATCTGGAAAAGCCAGAGGATATGAAACGAGAGGATTCTATTTTCCTGTCAAAAGTTCCTCATAAAGACCTTGGGAATTTTATTGTGATAAAGGATTCGTCAAAGGAATTTTCCGAACTTTTGGCGCTTGGACAAGCTCTCAGAATGTATTCTGTAATTCTTGATACAATTCACTTTAATAACGGAAAAGTTGTAATTTACCTGAGATATATGATGTCTGACGAGGCTATGATAACAAAAATAATAACCTTTTCAAACAAGAATATTCCAGGATTTTCATTGGAATATCTTGGCAAATCAGAACAATTTGAAAACTTAATTAAGAGATTGAGCGGATATGCAGCTATTTCCATAGTATCTCTCACATTTTCCCCTTCTAATGCAGAGAAAAATATTGATGCCAAATTTAAGGATTATATTATGGAGGTAAAGTATGCTGAGCAGGAGAAGATCGTTTGTGTTTACAATTCTAAAGATGATATCTCAGGAGAAAAAATACATAAATTAAAGAAAGAACCTGGTTTTTATTCCGGGGAGATAATAGACGATGAATTGAGTAAACTTCTGTCCTTTTTGACTGAAGATGATATTTTGACTTTCAGGAGAGTTGTAAGATATGAAAATGGCAAGTACGATATGGATTTCTACCTGATGAAATCTGCCCAAAAAATATTCTTAAAACGTGTTGCAGATTATTTGCAGAAATATCCTGAGAATAAATTATCCATTGTTGAAATTCAGGAAATAAAAAATTAGGGATAACCTTTTTTATTCCATAAACGTTAACCCTTTGTGAAAGCATTATTTATTGGTGGTTCTGGGTATCTTGGAAAGGAGCTAATGCAGAGAATGGGATACGATGAGGTTGCTTATCTTTCCAGGAATCGTATAAAAGACGAAAATTTTTCTAAATTCAATTGGATAGAGGGCGATATAACAAAAATTGACAATGTACAAGATATAGTGAAGGATTTTGATGAAATCTTATATCTTGCAGGGTCAGATTCACAAAATGACAAAGAGCTTTTTGACCTGAACGTGAAAGGGATAAAAAATGTGGCAGCTGCTGTTAAG
>JAJYDZ010000303.1 GCA_021790415.1 Thermoplasmata archaeon
CATAAATGAGGATGAATTCATCAAGAAGATCTTTGGAAAGCCTAACTTGAAGAAGGAATACATGAATTACGGAATAAATGGCAGATTGAGAGAAAAAACAAAGAGGGTCGAATTGTTTTATTTTTCTCCAGAAATGACCAAATGATTATCTGTACTGTCTTGCCTACTGATCCTTTTTTCTCTTTTAACTTTTATCTCGAAGGGAGGGATAACTCGATTTGAAAACAAGTATTCCATTATATTTCTTCTATATTGTCCTGAATGATAGTCAAGGTGTATTTGCACCATTTTTTGATCGCTATAAAGATTGAATATGAACTCTTCTTTGTTGTAACTTAATATCCAAGGCTGTTCTTCAACTTGTTTAAGATAATCAGCTAGTTCTATGTGCTTATTATCATCAAAATATTGATTGTAGAGTGATTTCCCAACCTTGTAGTAAGGCGGATCTGCATAGATGAAAACGTCATCATTCTCTTTTATAATTTTATTCATAAATTGTATTCCGTCCATATTCAAAACTTTGACTCTTGATGAAAATGCTTCTAAATTTTTGATCTTCTTCTTCAAGTTCTGTTTGTTGAATCTACAATCAATCGTGTATTCTGACTGCTGGTTCTTTCCGCCAAGTGGTCCTGCCTTCACGATTCCAGAATATGATGTTCTGTTCAGGAATAAGAAGGCCATTGCTACATCTTTCTCGTTGAATTTGGTTAACGGATTGCCAACCAGATATTTTCGATAATTGAACCAAGTATCAAGATTAACTTGGGCACTATCAACCATTTCGATCAGTTCCTGGTTGTTATTCATGACGACCTTCCAGAAAGCATAGATCATCTGATCTGAATCGTTGATGTATGCTTTTGAGATGATATCCTTACTTAAAAGACCCATAGATATTGCTGCACTTCCTGCATAAGGTTCAATTATGGTATTAACGCATATCTTGTTTGATTTTATGAATTTCTCTATGTAATCCAAAAGAGACGATTTACCACCGGGGTATCTTAAGGGAATTGAAGAGCCACTCATGTTACCATATTCTGTTCTCGGCCTAAAGTTTGCGTGATATTGATTAACATTAATTCATGCAGTTCCATTTAGAATAGCCTGTATTAAGTTTCTCACGTCTCCTGCAATTGCTCCCACAGCACCTGGTGTTGGATCAACCCAGTTTCCGTGAACTATGTCATTCATATATACTCGGTGACCTCCAGTCCCTTGGAGAAACCTAAGAGGATTTGCCATCGATTTATCATTAAAGAGCTGTGTAGCATGGTCGATAGTGAAATTAATTACATCATCGAGTCCACATTTGTTTTGACACTGCTTCTTTAGTTGAGGAAGTAACCCCTTATTCTCTATTAAGTATAAAAGGGATGATTCTATTAAGGCACGAGTCAGCATGACCGCAGCCGTGGGATAAGTTTTTACAGGTAATCTTGAGATCTCATCTGTGAGAATACTTAGCCTTTCATTTTTGATACTACATTCCAGCTTTCGAAAATACTTTCCATCACTAGATTTTTTAGTTTTTCTGGTATTAGACTCATGAGATGTGCTCAGTACTGACGAGGATGGACTTACATTAGTCCCCTTGTTTTCTACATAGCTTCCCTTTTTTCCGTTCCCTATATTTACACTTTCTGATGAGACGGGAGAGATAGGTGGAGGGTGCTGTTGTTCGTATTCTGCTTTCCAACCCTTAATAAGATTCAATGTTTCTTCTATTGGCCTTCTTGTATCAATTTCATCTTCAGAATTCTCTATCAACGCAGCCTTTGCAAACTTAAATAGGATAATATCAAATTTTTCTTTTGAGAAACTCGTAGAATGTTGAATTTCGTAGTGTTCATCGTATACTAACCCAAGTTCTGTGTTCACATCTTTGTATCCTAGGGACCATGTCATTTTTGTTGGTTGTAGCCTGTTTTTACTAATTGCGGGCCTTAGCCCTTCATCATCCCAATACCCAATGGTTCTAATATATTCAATAAGATTATAGTATTTGATGGATCTTATTGCCTTACCCTTATCCATATTCAAAGCCTTTATAGTCGCATCGAGATCTTTGTTGTAAACGTCGTATTCTGTTTTCACGAATCTCCATTGGGAAACAAGGCTCCACTGCATAGTACTCAAACCAGAGTGCTTTGCGACTATGTATTGCTTTGCAGTTTCCCTGGACTCCAAGAAGACTGTTTTTACCTTAGAAATATGTGATTTAAAATCGTCCGAGATGCTTTGCACGATCCTGTCAATATCCGTTCTTTTGCTAGATGGGACAATTTTAGGATTTAGGATGGAATTGATTGCAAGCAATCGTCGGTTTCCCTCTAGCACAATATTAAGACCATTTTCATGCACTGCTAACAGGTTTTCGTGTGGATTAAGTCCTCCAGAAGAAACAATGTCTTCAGCCATCTCGATAATATTTTCCTCATCGAATAGCCTCTCTATGGTAACCCCCCAGTCGATTACTCCTTTTGGATCGATCCTGAAATTCTCCATATCCAGTTTAAGTTCTTTGACATCCATTTCAATTACTTTTCCTAACTCAATTTCACTGTCCATCTTTTTCACCCCTTCAAAATCTCCTTCATTTGCATTTTAGATCACTTATCTCCTTTTGGTGAACTCAATTCTATGGATATCCGCATATCTCAGTGTTTCAAATGTCTTTTCGGTTTTAAGCTCCACGTATCTTCCAAGATTAATGACAAAGCCATGAATGGATTCAATCTTTCCATCAATGCCGTTTATAAAAACATAAATCTCCAGATGTAGGGATTTTTCAGCCAGTTTTTTGTTAATAAGTTCCCATATCAGATCCCTTGACAGAGTTCCTGCAAACAAGAAAAAAATTATCGAGGGAAATACTAATACTAGGGGAATCTCGAACCAAATGAAGTTTTGTAATTCATAGTTAAAGAAAAACCCAGAATAACCCTCGATATTCAGTGCAGGTATAATATAAAAAGTAACAACTATTACCCAAAGAGCCGCAAGTAGTCTCCACTCCTTCTTGAACTTCTCTACCTCTTTCTCTGCTGTGGTAGACGTTTTGTATCTCTTAATTTTGTATCTCTTAATCTTGAAATATAAGACGATGGAGGAAATGGAAATCGCAGTGAATGCTAGAAAGGTGCTAATTACCATGATCTCATACACATATACTCCAAGATTCACAACAAACAACGAGATAATTGCGAGAATTACCATTACTAGAAGTGGTATTATGAAGTAAACGGGACTCGGTGAAGATACAATATCATTATAGAACTTGCCAAAATCAGGGTTGGCACTCATCAGACTTTGCAGAAACATATTCTTCCGCCCCAAAGTCCTTATGAATTCACTTCCATAAACTATAGAGAGCATAGCAGCCGCAGGCAAAGCGATCGAGAGCAGGTTGACGAAGAGGTCCCCTAATGTCGCTGTGCTCATTCTTTTAGTTCCCCCTCAATCAACTCTCTCACTCCCATTCTACCGTAACCTTAACCTTCTTCGGCTCCTTGGAACCGAACACCGACTTCTGGACATATAGTGTTCCA
>JAJYDZ010000304.1 GCA_021790415.1 Thermoplasmata archaeon
GATTTGTTCCATCACTCGATCCATTTTGCTTTAATTATTTCATAAAGAAACCCCGTTGTTTTTCAAAAGTCATCAATAAAATTTGAACCTAGTGGAGTAGTGATATGATATGAAAATGATCAGAGATTGTCTTTGTCTAATAAAATGTAATGTTTTAGATTAAAAAGTTTTATAATTCACTAAGAACTAAATTATTGGGTTACAAAAGGTAGATAAAATTCGATTTCTTTACATACTTTCGTAAAAAAATTATCATAGAAAAAAATTTTAAAAGAGGATTCACTAGCCCCCTATAAAATTTGAAAAAATAAGTTATTTTCTTATAAGTTTATTGATGGATTCTGAAATTATAAATACATCTTCCTCCGTCATGGTGTTTAGAGATGGAAGGCTAATTCCTAAATTCGCCACTTTATATGAATTTTGAAACACACCATTAGTTTTGTATGGCGGCATTTCGTTTAAAGGGAAAAATGTCGGTCTAGTTTCTATACCAATTTCCAACATTTTCTTAATAATTAAGTCCCTACATTCTTTATTTTTGCATGTGTTGAGAATGAACGTTGGTAACCAAAATACGTTATTTGCCCATTCCATCTCTTTTTGAATAACAATATCTTCATTAACTGTTTGAGAATATAATTTAGCAATATTCCTTTTTTTTTCGATCAGTTTTTCTATGTTCTCTAATTGTGCGTAACCGATAGCAGCTTGCAGATTTGTAATTCTATAGTTGTATCCTATTTCATCATGCCAATATCTTTTTTCTGGAGTCATTCCATGATCTCGAAGCTTTCTTATTCTGGTAGAGTAAGTATCGTTATTGGTTACAACCATCCCACCTTCTCCAGTTGTAATAATCTTATTTCCATAGAAAGAAAAACATCCAATGTCCCCAAATGTGCCAACCGGTTTCCCCTTATAAAGTGCTCCTGGTGCTTCTGCACAATCCTCAATTACGCTTAAATCGTGTGTTTTTGCAATTCTCATTATTTCATCCATGTCACAAGGGTGGCCATAAAGATGTACAGCGATTATTGCTCTTGTTTTAGGGGTGATAAATGATTCTAACTGGTCAGGATCAATGCCCCAGTAATCCTTATTTATGTCTACAAGAACTAGTTTACCTCCTTCATATAGAACAGCATTTGCTGGTGAAGCAAAAGTAAGATTGGGTACTATAACCTCATCTCCTCTTCCAATATTGAGCGCCTTGACGGCCAGATGAAGTGCTGTTGTACCATTAGAACAACTTATACTACTTCTCATTCCTGTAAACCTTGCAAAGCTATTTTCAAATTTTTCTATATATTCACCTTTTGAACTGATCCAACCAGAATCAAAGGCATTGATAAGATATTCTCTTTCGTTCCCAGAAAGATAGGGTTCTGATATCGGATATTTTAACTTATTTGACATCAAAGTCACCTCTAAGAATCAATCCATTCTCACTGGGATAATTTTGTGCATCCCAAGGAAATGTTTTACCATCGAGCACCATTTTCCATCTTTCAATCTCCTTATCTACCATGATGTTCACGAGTTCATTAAACTTAACTTTTGGTTTCCATCCACAACTATTATTTATCTTTGAATAATCACCCCTCAGAGCAGGTAAATCGAGAGGTCTCATGAGATTTTTATCAATAACCAAATAGTCCTCATAAGAAATGCCAACATGTTCGCACGCTGCCAAAAGAAATTCTTTTACTGAATGCGTTTCATCTGTAGCAACTACATAATCACCAGATTCGTTTAATTGAAGTATTCTCCACATTGCATCTACATATTCTGGAGCATATCCCCAATCTCTCTGGGCATTTAGATTCCCAAGTAAAATTTTATTCGATATTCCTAGAACTATCTTTGCGACGCTGTTTGCAATCTTTCTAGTGACAAATTCAAGTCCCCTAAGTGGTGATTCATGATTAAATAGAATTCCATTAGATGCAAAAATACCGTATCCTTCTCTATAAATTTTCGTTATCCAATATCCATAAAGTTTTGCAGTTGCATAAGGACTCATTGGTTTGAACTCACTTTTCTCATTAAGCGCTTCCCTATCATTTGTTCCTGAAAAACCATAAAGTTCACTTGTACCTGCAAAGTAAAATTTTGCATCAATTTTCAAAAATTTTAATGATTCGAGAAGAGATACTGCCGAAAGCCCAGTTATTTCACCCGTAGAATAAGGTGTTTGAAAGCTTGACTCAACAAAAGATTGAGCAGCCAAGTGATAAACTTCGTTTGGAGATGAAATTAACAACGCATTCTGAATTGATCCTTGATCTGTCATGTCCGCAGGTATTAAATTAACTTTATCAAAAATTTCCAAATACTGAAGTCTCCAAAAATTTGGTGAACTTAATCTTCTATATGTTCCGTAGACTTTGTAACCTTTGTCGATAAGAAATTTAGCAAGATAAGAACCATCCTGCCCCGTTATACCCGTTATAAGAGCACTCCTCATTTAAAAGACAATATCCACAAATATAATAAATATATTCATATTGTGAAAAATCACCTCTTTTAATATTTTTTGTTGGAAAAGTGTTAAAATTCAACTAATTTTTTCGAGCCAGATTCAGAAATATCCAAAAAAAATTAATGTATTATACGCAATTGATCTTAATTTTCGCATAATTAGTTATAGAAACCGTTTTTTTATAGGAGATTTAATTTTTTATTGAGGATTCCGAATAACTCCCTCCTTCTGAACCATGATATTTATTCATGGAACACGCATGTTGCTGTATGAGTGACCTGTTTGACCATGCATTGAGGGAGAAATACAGAAGCAGCGGCATCCATGATCCACTTGCTGCATTCATAAAGGATGCCATTGACTGGAATGTATTTTCAATACTTTTGAAGGATCTGTACCACAATGATACGGATAAGGGAGGAATGCCAAATGTCCCAATCATAACCATGGTGAAAGTCCTATTCTTACAGAGCATGTTCAACATGGTTGACGAACAGGCAGAAACCATGATCAGGGACAGGATATCCTTCATGAACTTCCTGGATTATCCTGATCATCTTCCTGATGCCACAACCATATGGATATTCCGTGAGAGACTCTCAAAAACCGGAAGAGACGGAGTAATATGGAATGAGTTCCAGAGGTAGATGGAATCAAAAGGGATCAGGGTGAAGAAGGGTTCTTCACAGGATCCCACATTCATCACCTCTGATCCTGGCCATGGAAAGCATGATGAAGCATGCAATGAGGGAAAGACTAGGAGATCAGGGATGGATCACATACGAAGAAGAACAATAAATCGTATTTTGGGTATAAGGGACACACCATCGTAGACGATAATAAGCCTGTTCCCACCATAAGATCCTATGCCATCACCACGGCAAAGGATCATGATACTGCCATTGATCTCTCCAAACACGGAATAACAGTTTTCAGGGATAGGGGATATTTTGGCCATGATCCCAAGGGATACAACGGAACCATGGACAGGAGTGTGAGAAACCACAAACTGACAATTGAATCCATAAGAAGGAATCTGAGGATATCCGGGAAGAGATCGC
>JAJYDZ010000305.1 GCA_021790415.1 Thermoplasmata archaeon
TCTAGAAGGTCTACTGGTACAAGAACTTGAATGACGAGAGCGTTAAGAGCTCGCTGCAGCCAGATCACATCGTATTCCATGAATATAGCACTGAGGAAGTCAGGGAAATCCTGAGGATGAGAGCCAAAGAGGGCCTGAATGAATATGACAAGGAAGCTCTCGGTCTTTTATCCGCAATGCTTGTTAGAGATTACAGAAGCGATGCAAGGATCGGAATAAAGGCCCTGGAAATCCTTGGCAGAAGCAATAAATGGGATGAGGCCTCAGTAATAACAGCACTGAAGCAAGCTTACATCGAAGTCGAGGGAGAGACGCTTAAGAATCTAGGAGATCGAGACCTGCTAATACTGGCAGCACTGATCAAGAATCAGGATACAAACAAGGCTTATTCCGAGGTCTCAGCATCCAACCACCTTCTACTCAGGGGAGTGAGCAAGTCGACTTTCTTCCAGAGCGTAAACTACTTGCAGAACCTTGGTCTTGTTACGCTAATAAAGAAAAAGATAGGCAGATATTACACAATGGAATCACAAATATTATTATCTGATGAGTCTATAGTTAACGCAGAGCTTAGAAAGAGGCTATAAATTGGTGCAAACCATGAAAAGTGATGATGAAAATAACCAAGCAAAGCAAAGGAAATTAATCCTATTGGAAAACAAGACTGACCAAACAATCGCGGCTCTAAATACTATTTTGGAGAGCCCACTAGGACTAGCAAAGCAAATCGCCTTTAGATGTTTTCAAAAAGACCAAAATAATAGCCTTCTTTCCTATAAAAATGGATTAGATATTTTGAAACGTTTAGGGGTGGGTCTTGAGAGTGCCATGAAGAAAAGCGCCTACCCTATCGCGAATTATTCATCTTATCTATTTGCATTTCAACAATTTGTCCACAGTTCCTATAGGGCTCGCCAGGGAAATTTCGCAGAAAGCTTGTTAAGAGCCATCCTTAAGGAAACATCTGCAGAGGTTTATGGCAAGAAGGAACACTCCAAAATAGCACAAAAAGTGCTTGGTACTAAAACCACAAATAAACATGATTTAGATGTGGTAGCAAGCATGCCAAAGGAATACCTGTTCGTTCAGATTAGATCAAGAGACGATACAGGCGGAACTACTGCAAAAGGCTCTTTAGCTGAGTTTCTGAAAGATGTCCTTAGAAACAAAATAGTTCCTAAAGCGCCAATTCGATACGTTATATTTGTTTGGGTTTCAGGTTCTGGTGCCCAAAAAAGTAGTTTGGTAACGAGAATCGTTGACCAGCTTACAGGGCTAACAACTATTGAAACAGATGAGATGAAAAAAGACCTGTCTTCTCAAAAGAGAATTCAATTATCGGAAAACATAACTTTAGAACTGAGTTACGGATTCGACGCATTTTCTGACATTCTAGCAGAATTTTCAGAATCAAAATCAATTTCTGAAATATCAAAGAAGATTTTTGCAACTCTGGAGGACTGGGACGACCTATGGCTCACGTATGCACTATCATCAATTGAATTACAAAATTTAGCCATTAATGGAATTAACAATTTCTTAATACTTGAAGACAAATTAGCGAAACTTGGGATCAATATAAGCAACCAAGATATTAGCCGTTACAAGGAAAGAAGCATTTATATCGCCCATAAGTTGATCGATAACTGGAACGAAAACACTCTACCAGTTAACAGTCCAAGAGATCAACTTTGGTACATTAGAGACCTTATCCTCACTAAAATGATATTTTTGTTAGATGGCAGACTCTCAAAAGATGTTAAGACCAAACCCAATGACGGTACAGAAGAGACTAAAAAAGAAACTGCCACTGGTACCAACTCATTAGATACTAAATTCAAAATCTCATTTAGAAGACTCGTTAAATCAGTCCCATCTACAACCTACGCCTCACATGGTATGTATTATTACCCTGCAAAATTTATTCCTCAAGTTGTCAGATGGGCTATTGAAAAGTATACCTCACCTGGAGATAGCGTTATTGACCCGTTTGCTGGTTCTGGTACAGTTTGTGTAGAGGCTTTGATTACAGGAAGGAACGCAACTTGTGTTGACTTAAGCCCTATGTTAGAGTATCTAATAGAAGGAAAAACCCTCCGGTCACCCTCACTAGAAGATATGTTAGACAAATCCAAAAAAATTATTAAAAATGAGACAGAATACATTCCAAAATGGTCTAAAATTACCTATTGGTATCCTCCCGAAATATACAAAATCCTGTCAAGAATGTGGGGAGGATATCAGAAGAATCAGCACCCACTTATACTCCTCTCTCTCCTCAAAGTTTCGAAGAGATTCTCATACGGAGACAGTCAAGTCCCTAAGTTGTTCAAATCAAAAAGAAAGGTAACTGAAATAAATCATTTGTTAGATACAGACTATTCCCGTATCATCTATGACTATTTTATAAAGTCCGTTAAGCAAGCTTATGACTATTCTGAAAATTTTAGTAGATTATACAAAGGTGGAAAGGTAAATTTACTCGCAGATACAGACATGATAAACCATGACCTAAAGGGTGAGTACGATCTCCTCATAACTTCACCACCATATGGACAAGCCCATGAATATATCCGCAGTGTGAAATTAGAACTCGGGTGGTTAGGATATGATGACCAAAAAATTAGGGAGCTTGGTAAGCATGAAATACCGTATAACAAGAATGTTCCAGATATAGAAATACATTCGAAAATTCTAGAATCCCACCTACGAAGGATAGACGGAAAAATTAGAAAATATGCGATAACTTATTTCAAATCTGTTCTTTATATTATTGATAAATGCATGCGTGCCTTGAAGCCTAGTGGAACTGCGGCCATTTTTGTCGGAAACGCAACCTTCTCTGGTGTAGAATTTCCTTTTTATGACATATTTAGAGAACACTTCGAGAGTAATGGTTTCCAATTTGAACTACTATTGGAGGATGAAATTGTTGGCAGAAGACTCTTCAGAGGCCGTAAAAACCTCTCTCCCAACGGAATGGGGTCAGAGTACCTATTAGTAATGAGAAAACCCCCTATCAAGGAAGAGTTTCGAAGCACAACAATTTATGGAACGAAATCGTTGTTTTAGCTCTTGATAGAAGTCTGCATCACATATTGATATAACTTTAAAGCTACCAAACCTTACCCACTCGTATGAGTAACATAAACGGTTTAATGGCTGTAACGAGGACGTCAAGAAGAGGTACGTCGTTGAGAATTACCTTGCCACGAGAAGTTTCCGAAGCCCTTTCGATAGGTGAAGGTCAGTTTATAGGATTCTATGTCGAAGGTGGTAAGATCACTCTGAAGAAGATAGAGTAGTCAGTGTTCTCATCTCGATATATCTCCCTATCTCCCATAATGTTGAGCTAAGCTTTGCAGGTTCAGCCATAAGGAATCCATGCCACTTTAGCATTTTTTAGGCGTTAAAATTCCGGCTCAAATTCACCCCTAACCCCTCTTTGAGCCTTCGCCAATTACTATGTGCCCTCCGCTCGCCTTCACGCCGAGCACAGGACCCCATGCTTCGGCTCCAATCAAAATTCACCCCGTCTTGCTT
>JAJYDZ010000306.1:0-1900 GCA_021790415.1 Thermoplasmata archaeon
TGCCGTTTTGTTAAATAAAGCTGAATTGTCATTATATAGGATACATGAAAAGAGTGTCATACACTCCACAAAGGGAGAAAAGAAATACCAATGCATAGAAAACAGCACTGTTGCATTCCTTTCAGACTATAAAGTCCATGACAGGATCAGAGATATTCTACTGAGTTTAATAAAGATAAGAGAAGAGGTCGGTTCAGCTCTCTTTTGTACTTATAAATTCTCTTTCCGTCACTATATTATGAATTTTATGATGATTTTGTTGAGTGATAACAGGTTTAAGGCAATGCTTACGTTGCTTAAAAAAACAAGACTGATGAGTAAACCAGTCATTGTTAAAATCCTTGAGAATGAATCAAGCCTTGTTGAACAATTTGCGAAATTTAAGAAGTATTTAAAGGTCAGCTAGCTGTCTAAAATTACTCCTCTGTTTGACATCCGGCGTTCGTTTTTACAGTGTAATAAGCCTATGGCAATTTGCTTCACACTTTAACTGGAGTGCCTGCAAAGAGCCAAATTGCGATAATACATCTTAGCAGAAATCGATTTATAGTTGGCTGTATATTACATTTATTTGTTCCTTAAACCGATCAAACGAGTAGCGTTGGGCCATTTGATTTCCCCTCTCGACAAACTGATCATGATTGTCGATGGCATCCTTTACTCCTTTAGCTAGTTTTTCCGGAACCGGTTCTACCAACACTGCAGCATTTCCCGCAATCTCCTGAAAAACCTCTATGTCAGATGCTACCACTGGCAACCCAGCAGTCATAGCTTCCGCTAATGGAAAGCCAAAACCCTCGTCCAGTGATGGAAACAGTAACGCATCACATGCGTTGTAAATCATGTTCAATTTCTCATCATCTATTTTGCTAAATGAATAGCACTCGCCAATTGGTTTTCCAACTCTAACTAGACTGTATCCTTCGCCCAGCAACCTCATCGTTTCAATTACCGCCTCAAGATTCTTCCTCGGGTCTTCCGAGGAAACGCTTAAAATCAGCTTCTTATCATTGGGCAACCCCAGAGACTTCTTTGCACTGTCTCTATCATATATTTTTCGGAAGCTACCTGAAATTGGAGGATAGATACTACTTATTTTTGCTGACACCCCATATTTCTCTAGTTCTGATTTTACATGATTTGAAACGGCAATAATTCTCTCAGAAAGGAGAGCTTGCTTCAGGTTTAGTTCTGTGAGTTTTCTGATCCTCATATCGCTGTTATATTTCGGATTTATCCCAAACAGGTCATGAATCGTGTATAAAAATCTGTTATGAAGATTTAAATGTGGAATACCTTGTGAAGCATAATGTAGTATAGTTTCTGAATTAATTTCGTTCTCAAGCTGTTTTCTTATCTTTGAAAGTAAGATCGATGGAAATCTATGATAGAAATACCAACCATTCCCTATTTTTAAGATTGGTACAGGTTTAAAAATTTTCCCTTCGTAATTAGAAGAACTTATTGACGAATCTAGACTGAGGGTGAATAGACTAGTGTCTAATGCTTTCGATAAATAATACGCATATCTTCCAAGTCCAGTAAATCTGGTTGATTCATTGATTACTACCGATTTCACGAAACCCTATTAATAATTATTGAATAAAGCTGCGCTATTCCTTTGTTACCCGGTGTTGTGATAGGATATGTTTCATTGAAAGACTTCTTCGGAATAAACACCCATACTCAGGTTAGCCCAAGATTTACACCTTCTTTTATGAGCTTTCTAATCTGGTACCTGGCCTTTATAAAACTGTCTTGAAGCCGCATCCACCCTTTAATTACCCAAACCTAAACTTCTGCAATTTAAAATATGAAATTGGAGCTTTTCAAGAGTTGAGATTAGCATTTCACTCTCTAACATAATATGGGTGATAAATTTCAAAAAAAAATTTGAAAC
>JAJYDZ010000306.1:1910-3542 GCA_021790415.1 Thermoplasmata archaeon
CACATTATTTATTTGGGCTCTAATGATAGTGTTTTTTTGATTATATCTAAAAAGCCGGTAACTATACAATTTTTTAATTCTATTTCGGGATATCTTGGATAGAATTAACAATGCCGCGTAATAGACTGCTGTCACAACACGGTTGCCTTCCTTCGATTTCAGAGATACTTTTAGGTATAATAATGTATCCTTTAAATGAATAGAAATATTTCTGTTTAAGAGATAGATTTGTAACTTATCGTTAATTATCGAGTAATTTATAAGGGAGTTAAGCAACCCATCGTCTTCCACAATTTGAGATATCACTTGCTTAGAGCGTAATGATTTAGATAACATTTCTATCAGATTACTAATAAAATCCTCTTTCCTCTCATTTAAAAATACAGAGGTACTCTGATGGACTCTATACATTGTTAATTTTTCACTTGAGATCATAAACATTCTAGGTTGTGTGTGCATGGAAGTAAAAAACATGAAATCATCATTTCCAAATTGCATCAACTTTAACTGATCAATATATGGCATAATATTATTCTTCCTGACCGCCATGCTACTTGTGTTAAAGTAAAGACCATATTTCATTAATCTTAACAACTGGCCTACATCTCTGATTTCTTCCAATAATATGTCTTCATCAAGGTTCAATGGCCAAAATTTCACATTATTATTCCTTTCATCAATAAAAATTTCACCGTTATGAAAATACGTTAATTTTTCAAATTTCTTAAACGCACTGTAAACGGCATGTAGTTTTTCATGCGTGAACTTATCATCATCTTCGAGAAAGCATAGGACTTCTCCGCTTGATCTCTCCAAACCTAGTGCCAAGTCTTCGCCCATCAAGCTTTCATTTTCTGCCCTTAAACTGATTATCTTGCTTTCCCTAATTATACCGTCAATAACTTGATTCTCGAAATTTTTGACAACAATAATTTCATAAAAGGATCTTTCGAGACTCTGATTAAGAACAGATCTAATTGCGTCTTCCAAGAATTCCGTCCTGTTATGTGCGGTAATTATAACTGAAATATACGGATTTATATTTACATCATTCTTTTCCATGCTTAATCACTGTTATAATATAAAATTCAACTACTTATCTTCTTTAATCCTATTTCATTAATAATGATTTTACACATAAATCGATATTTACTCATCACATATCAACAGATACACGCTTTTCTTAGGATACTCCTTTGGACAATTAACCTTGCAATCCCTTCTGAAATTGGTAACCCTCCTCTCGATTATGTTCATTACTTTGTCTTAAAGTTCCGGTCACCAATTAGGCTTCCAAGAGGGCCTGATACACAATCTTTTGCCGTTGCATGGCAAGAAACGCCTTTATCCCTGATCAGATTAAATAACCATCATGACTATTTTACTTTTCATGATCAATTCGGAATCTTAAAAGTAAGAAGATTTTATCACTGACATTGTCACCGAGAATATATTGCTCTATATTTCGAAATATTCCTGACATAATGATCCACGGTAAACCTCAACGCATCGCTGAAATTATGCTTCGGTTTCCATCCCAGTTTCTCCTCTATCTTTTTCGGGTTTATGGAGTACCTGACATCATGGCCTGGTCTGTCTTCAACGAATTCTATCAATTTTTCTGATAGGTTC
>JAJYDZ010000307.1 GCA_021790415.1 Thermoplasmata archaeon
ACGGAGCTGCTTCATCCTGGTTGGACACAAAAACAGGCACATTAGAGTCCCTCCAGGCCAGTCCCTCCCAGCCGATCATGGACGGACTCTCATGATCAATGACAGGTTGGCAGCGAAAGCGGTCATTGAGGTAGGCATCCCCAACCCCCACTATGGGAGCAATGTATTTTCCCCATTGCGCGTGTTAAATCAGAAAGCCTAAAGCTAGTTCAGGGGAATATTGCCATGAACACCACATCTTGGTGTCATAAATGGCTTGGCGCGTTATCTGTCCAGATCATATGCAAGTTTCTGTAATTCAGAGGACGGAGTTCCCTGCTCAATGAAGTCTATTACACTATTAAAATCAGCATTAATTTTATATTGCTTCATAGTCGGTTTGCCAGGATCTTTATAGTTTAATATTACGCCCTTAGAGAGTAAATCGGAAAGCAAACTGACAGTGGAAAGTTTTTTCCTAACCTCTTCTTGTTTTCTTGGATAAAAATTGCCACGCTGGTAAAATAATTTAAATACCCTTACAAGATCTGACATGATCACAGCTCTTGTACTTTCTGCCTCAGCATTTTTCTTGGTTAGCAAATGCTGAACTAAAGTTAAGTCACAACTACTAGAAAATAAGTTTTCTGGGATTTTAAAATTTATACCATCCCTAGGATTGATATCCTTAAAACGCGATCTTTGGAATCTAGTGTTATCGTCAAATTCGCACTCCCAGAAATATTCATAATTATCAAATGCACAATCGATTAATGTTTTCCCGCTAAAATCGAAAGTTGGTTTAGTATTTGCATTACCAAAAATGTCAACCAGACAAAGCTTATTAATTTGATCATTATAACCAAATATTCTTACCAACAAGTCTGTTCTCGTTGTAATATTAGATTGCATCCCAGGTGTATCCTGCAGTAATCTGAGCAGAAGTGAAACGATGGCGGAGACAAATAGCTCCTGATTTACCTGATCAATAGTGGCAATCTTTTCAATTACTTCAACACAGAAAAACACAACATCATCATCTAACGAAATCTTTTCGGAGATCGCTATGGTAAAACTGCTGTCATATTTGACGTATCCACTTATGATTCGTGCGCTATTTTCATCGAGGCAGCACACATCTTTTCTTTTAAAGAAATCAACAACAAGCAATGATTTAAAATATGTGTCAAACACATCATAACGAAAACATATAGAATGGTTTTCGCATTGGACCAACGGATGCCCCTTAATCTTCTCAATTAAAGAATCATCAACATCATTTATTATGGTCAACAATTCGCTCTTTATGTCATATAGACTAATGGAGTTTTGCCTGCTGGAAGCCATAAGTATAAAGAACTGTATTTGCTGGTCTAGATTTAAACTTTCAAGTTTAACTATTTCCCGCTTACAAATCTGACCTACTAGTAAATCGGTATGATTTTCCGTGCTCAGGTATCTGCTCTCAAATAAGTCATTGTGATTAACATTAACGCCTTGAGAATTAATGAGGTACCCAATCATATCCAAGAGAAAAGGAATAAATGTACGCGATGATTCCGTTGCCGATGATTGGTAGGATTCTATTGCTAAGTCTTTTGCCATTAGCATGGCTTTTCTTATTTTCTTTTGATCGCCTTTAAGTTTTTGAGAAAAGAAATCTTCCGCTAATGGTTCATTAAAAGCCTTTAAGATAATTTCAGGAAGAGCCACTTTCTTTCCAATTTCATTCCAAAAATGATCTCTACATGTAATCAATACTTTGGTCTTGTGAAGGTCAGACGAGTATTCATTAGAAATTGACGTTATAAATTTTTCTACGTCAAATTTATCACCTAACTTTGCAATAACCTCATCTATACCATCTAAAACAACGATCAGGCTGCCATTATCTATAGATAGTTTCAAGAGATCCCTGTCAAACCTCGATGTATCGAGCTTGTCAATAGCCATTAACGCTTTATAAAAGTCAAAAACGTCGCTAATTTTGTTAGTTAGACTAAAGCTTCTGGATAATTCATTGATAATTTCTTTAGAATCAATAAATAATATACCTGTACCTAATGAAGCGTCATTGATATAGTCTAAGAATTGTTTTGCTAGTGTGGTTTTTCCTATTCCGCCATGGCCGCTAACTACAAATAGAGGCTCATCCTCAGCTTCAAACCAAACTTTTAGCCTGTTAAGTGCGGATTGGTCCTTCATATCTTGCCCGTCATACAGCCCATCAACATATACTGGAAGATTGAACTTTTCGTATGGAGGAATACAATCTTTATATAGATACTCGTACCCAAATTCATCAACAAAAAAGACGTAATCTGTTCTAAATAATCTCTTTATGTTTGATTTCCGCTTATCTATATTATTAATTTTTGGCCGATCTATTAATACGATAGAATCCTCCATTTTGCTAACAAAATGACCACGCTTTATTTCTTCTAAAGTTTTACTTTGGCTTGCGCTCTCATGAATGTATATAAACTCCTTGACCCCTGAAAATCCGTCGACAAGCCTATAAACTTCGTAAATTATTCCTTCCTTCCATTTTTTGTCCTTGACTGGGTAATTATTAGCCAGTGAAAAACTAGAATTTTTATCCATGAATAACTGAACAGTCCTCTCAATAGATCTTTCGCACATCGGATCTGCTGATTTAGGATTCATTGAGTTATACAGGATTGATTCTCTATACTTAGAAAATTCAGCCGTCAGGCATTCTATTTCCTTAGGTGTCGCCGTTCTAATTTCATCGGAGTTCTGACCTTTTCTAACCAGAACTCCTCCTTCATCAATCTGTCTGGTTTTAGTTTTCAGTGTCGATTTAAGTTCTGTTAGGTGAGTAGGAGAAGGAATCTCGAATACAAGTAACGTATGGCCGTTAATAGGAATGGATTCTATATTTAGATTTACCAGCGACGGGCTAGTATATTTTTCAAGCTTCTGGATAATGGTTTTCTTGAAATTGATAATATTGTGAAGATGTTTTATATTTTCAATGTCAACATGATAGGTTTTTGATTCACATTCTGAAAAGCCGATGATTAGATACCTGTGAGAACCAACATTGTCAAGATATCCATTTGCAAGTGATATAATATCCTTAACTAATTCTCCCCATTTATCGGCCATTTCACTATCCGGTGTTTGAGCATCCCAGTACCATTGCCTTTTAAACTCTAAAATTGGTGATTCTTTTCCCTCTAAGAGGATTTCAATAGATTCATTCATATAAGCATCCTTAATTATCCGGTCTTGCTGGTTCATTCGCGGGCAATATGAGCAAGTAGCACTTGGTTAAAATGCGTGAAATATGCTGCGATCTGACTTTCCCAAATGTGGTGGTACAGATTCCTTAACTTAAAGTACATTTGCCTTTTGTAAACCCAGTCATGGTAACACGTGAGTCCGCGGCCTCGGTATCGCTATCCATTTGTATTGGGGGCGCCGTTGATTTCGGTGTGCAAGTGCGCGAAAAATTGATCCGATCCCCATGCCTGCGCAGCTGTCAATGCAATCTGCCGCTTCTGAAGTGATGACAG
>JAJYDZ010000308.1 GCA_021790415.1 Thermoplasmata archaeon
CTGGAGAGTCTCTCTCCAATTACCTTTTTTGCATGATCGATTGGTAATATGTTGTTCTGCGACATTTCTTTACACGATGTCATTATTTCAGGGTTGAAACCACATGGATTTATTCGAAGAAACCCGTTTAGATCATTAACATAATTCAGCGCAGTTCCATGGAGGCTGGCGTTTCCTTTTAAGGCAAGTCCAGTGGAACAGATCTTCTTGTCTCCAACCCAGATACCGGTCTCAGATCCCAATCTGCTTTCGCCTTTGATACCTAGTTCCTTAAGAAATTCTATCAATTCATTATGGATTACACCAATGAGGCTTTTCGCGTTCAAATTCAAACTTTTTAAATTTAAAATGAAATAAGACACTATTTGCCCTGGATTGTGGTATGTTATCCCCCCACCTCTCTCAACCATTCTTATATTTTGGCCAATAGAGACTAGTCCCTTATCTTTGTGGATCCCGCAGGTATATACATCCTCATGTTCAAGAATCAGGATTGCTCCTTCCAACTCATTTTCATTTACCTTTTCATTTAGTTTTCTTTGAGTAATTAAGGCATCATCATAATCGACAATGCCCTCAATTGATACAAAGCTCTTCATCTAAGGTCAGATTCTAGTCTCGACTTTAGATCGTAAAATCTCTCCCAAAGTTTCTCTGGGAATCTCTCCCCGAAAGACTCGAAGAATGGCTTTACCTGATCGAGCTCATTAAGAAATCCCTTTGAGTCGACTTTTAGCAGTTCCTGGATCCTTTCAGCTGTTATCTCTTTTCCATAATTAAACTGAGAAATATCTGGAACATACCCAATGGGAGTTTTTATTACCTTAGTGATTTTATTCATAGCACGCCCCAAAACCCATTCTACTGCGTGCATATTGTATGTATATCCCGGCCATATGAACTTCCCTTTTTCATCTTTTCTGAACCAGTTAACATTGAAAACAAGGGGGAGATTTTGAACCTTTCCTTTGAAAGAAAGGTGATAGTTAAAGTAATCCGCCATGTTATATGCCATGAACGGCCTCATAGCCATGGGGTCATTTCTAAGAACTCCAACTTTACCTGTTGATGCAGCGGTTGTTTCTACCCTTTGCATCGCCCCCACAAGTACCCCATCCTCCCAGTCAAAGGATTGGTAAATCAAAGGTAACAGGTCACTTCTTCTTCCACCGTAAAGAAAAGCAGATACGGGAACACCATGGGGGTTCTCATAATCTTTTGAAAGTCTGGGATATTGACTTATTGGTGTAGTGAATCTTGAGTTTGGGTGAGCAACGGGACTCTTTCCATCCCATGGATTACCCTGCCAGTCAATGAGATTTTTTGGAGGATCAGACTTTCCTTCCCAAAATGGAATCCTGTCTTGGTCAATTCCAACATTTGTAAATATAGTATTTTCTTTTATTGCAGTCATTGCATTTGGATTGGTCTTTTCACTTGTATGTGGTATTACTCCAAAAAACCCATTCTCAGGATTTATGCCCCTGAGCTGACCATTATGTACATTCATCCAAGTTATGTCATCACTCATAAGATAGGTACTCCATCCTTCCCGTTTGTAATCTTCCGGGGGCTCAAGCATTGCAAGATTTGTCTTTCCGCTTGAGCTTGGGAATGCACCGGTAATATATGTGATTTCACCATCTGGCGATCTTATTCCAATCAACATCATGTGCTCAGCGAGCCATCCATTTGCCCTTGATTCAAAAGAAGCAATTCGAAGAGCGTGGCATTTCTTACTTAGCAGGGCATTTCCCCCATAATTTGTATTAATGCTTGCAATTAGACCATCTCCCATATTTTCATAGGGAAAATGCATAATGTATCTCTGATCCGGATTAAGATCTCCTGTAGCATGGAGACCAACAACGCACTTTCCGCTTTTTCCTATTTCGTCAATTGCCGAATTGCCTATTCTTGTAATTATTGCCAAATTCAATACAACATAAGGGCTGTCAGTAAGTTCTATTCCGCCTCTAGCATAAGGTGAATTAAATGGCCCGAGCCAGTAAGGAACTATATACAACTTTTTTCCCTTCATTGAACCGTCGTAGAGTTTCAGAATTTTACCGAGGGCTTCTTCACTATGCATCCAGTTGTTTGTAGGACCCACGTCATCTTTGTTCCCCGCTGTGCAGACAAATGTATCCTTTTCACTGCGCGCTACATCCTTAGGTGAACTTCTGTGTAAAAAGGAATTCTTATAATGGTTTGGATTCAATTCAATAAGTAAATTTTGGGATAAGAGGATCTTTTCCATGGCTCTTATTTGTGATGCTTCTCCTGTCACCACTTCATAAGAAGTTGCCCCGGTAATACCCATGAAATCTGATATGTATGATATAATCCTATTTCCCAATTCAGGGTTTATTTTTAGTACTCTCTTCATCGAATCGTCTTCTGAAATTTCCTTCGTAATTTTCTTTAACAGATCACTTGAAAAATTTTCATTTTCATAACTGAGCATGAAATCACACTTCTTAATTGAAAATTATTCATAATATAAAGATATTGGGTGAATTTTTAGAGAAAGTTACAATAAACACATATTCTCTTCAGAGCTAACAATGAAACAAATATCTGTTTCTTTAAACCTTTGTCAAATTTAAATAGTATAACGCACATTAGGGGAATTGAACATGCCCAAATCCAAGGATATAAATCTGAAGGAAATAGCTGTATTATCAAAAATAAGTCACGGTGAGAGGAGCATAGCTAAAATTTCAAGGGAACTATCCATAACAATACAAGGAGTGAGGTATTATATCCAAAATTTTTTGGAAAATGGTTTTATTACAGAGAAAGTTGAAATTACGAACTCAGGAGTTGAATTTCTCAGAAAAAATCTGGAGTGGATTAAGAATTTCCTTATGGGTGACATTGATGACCTATATTCTGGAACAAAATGGGAAGCAATTAGTGACAGTTTTCTCGCGAAAGGAGACATTGTTTCGCTATATATGAAGGATGGTTATCTACATGCCAGGTATGGAAATTCAGGGCCAGCAACAGCAATAGCCACAACAGATGCAAAGTTAGGGGAGGCAATATTACTAACAAATTTGGAAGGTATAATCTCAATAATACCTGGAAAGATTAGAATTTATTACATTCCTGAAAACAAAATAGGAGATATAGAACCACTGATCAAGTCAATGAAACAAATCATTGAAGAATCGAACGGGGCTTTAATAGGCATTATCGGAGAATCTGCGAAAACACTTTTAATGGAAACGGGGAGCCATTCTTTGGTTGAGTTTTCAGCGTTGGAGGCAGCTTTTGAAGCAGCAGTTAGGGGGAAAGACGCCATGGTTGTAGTATCAGAATTCAGAATGGGTTTCCTTTTCGACACATTAAAGCTTTTAAAACTAAAATATAAGGATGTAAAGATAGAGATTATCTCTCTGTAAACGGCTAAATAGGCTCATTTTATTTATTATAATTCTTTTTCAGTTATTTACATATATAATATTATTAATATACAATATTTTATATGTAGATACGT
>JAJYDZ010000309.1 GCA_021790415.1 Thermoplasmata archaeon
AATACTCCTATTGATACAATGAATAAAATTCCTGCTAAGGCACCATAAACTCTACTCATGGACCCGGCCATTGGACCCATTCCTCCCCTGGTGGTGGTTCAGGTACAATCTCGATTTCATGCTTATCTGGAAATTCTATGTTTACTCTCAAAATAGCAGCTTTCCCCTTGTGGTATCTGGAGGAAAAAATGGAAATAAGTTTTCCGTTAAGATAATATTCAAAACCCTGTTTCTTTACCTCGTGTGCCCTTATGAATAACTTAACTTTATTTCTCTCCGCGAATTTATTATACGCATCCGGACCGAAGAAATAAGTACCTTCTCCCCTTGTTCCCGGAATGAACCCGTCAACAAATTCTCTGGGATCGTTCCACATGATTTCAAAGGCAGTTGGATTCAAAGGCTCAAGATCATCCATTGGCAACTTTTCCCAGCTTTGTATATCCATGCCAAACTGCGGTATGCCGCCATGAACCGCAACTATACCAGAATCCAGATGCAGCGCATAGGGAAGTTTTCCATACAGCCTGAGAATGTGCGGATAAACTTCTTCGATGATGTTAAATCCTCTAAGTTCGTCGATAAAACCATACACCTCATTTGTAAGGGTGCTTTCATGGTTTCCCCTGACAACGATGACTTTATGGGAAATCATGGCCATTTCCAGAATGTAAAGAAGATTGAACAGTTGACGCTTTCCTCTGTCCACAAGGTCTCCGACAAAACAAATAAGATCGGAATTTGCCTCAGAGGTCATAGCAAATGCCGTAACATCAAGGGCACCATGGGTGTCCCCGACAAATGAAACCGTCCCTTTCTCCATGCTAACTTTCTTTACAGGTACAGGCTCCCCCAAACTGTCGATGTATCTATCTATGGTATCATTTATATAATCTGGTAAAACCAGATATAGATCCTGCATCTGTTTTCTCCATCCTAAAGTGATTTGACAGCTGTAACCTTTACTATTGTACCCTCTCCCAGCTTTATGAGGGTTTTTTCCTCTATTTTTGTCTTTTCCTTTATTTCGTTAAACTTTGCTCCATCAAATATGTATGTACCGTTTGCACTTCCTGAATCCTCGAAATAGAAATCCTTCCCTTCATGGGTTATCTTTCCATGCATTCTAGAAACGCTTGGATCAGGAATCTGAAGAACGTTTTCGGGCGATCGACCAACTGAAACAGATGGAAATATGGATAGGTTCAATTTTACCTTCTTGCCTATGATTTCATCCAGAGGACTCTGTACAAATTGAATTTCCACAAAGCTTGACTCTTCATGGGAATCCACCATTACGCCATGTGAAGGTTGTGAACTTGAAACCTGCTGCTGAACCTTCGGCTCAGATTGTGGTTTGGATTCTACCTTTACCTCTTCTTGTACCATGGGCGGCTGATCATTGACCACTACGTTCTCGGGGGTTTCTACAATTCCAACCTTACCCGAACCGCACACCACACATGTTGTCTCACCATCATCATTTTCCGAACCGCACTTAGTGCAAAACCATGTCATTTTATTGCCTCTTTATTCTTGTAGTTTGATTATAAGCCTCTTTCTTGTCAATATTACCCTTCTTTGAATCGTCTAAAACCCTATCCAGACGTTTGGTTGCCTCTATAAACTCTATCTTCTTTGTTGCGTTTGCTGAGTCCATTGCCTGTCTGCTTATTCTTGTGGCTGAATCAAAGTCCCCCTTTGCAATGAGATATTCAACCTGACCCATCTGCATCTTAAGTCGTGCTTCATTGATTAATTCCTTGTTAACATTAGAAACAACAAGCTCAGAGTTTTTTGTTCTTGTCAGGGATAGATTTAACTTGTTTTCTTTCTCGGAGCCGTCGTTATCTCTGTATGTGAGAACCGCCTGCATTCCTGTTATATTACCTTCGGCTCCACCTTTAATACTTACAGATCCTGTCACATTAATGGGCTCAGCGCCCACCGTCCCTATATTAATTGTGGCAATGCCATCATCCATATTGAAGGTCTGATCGTAAATCTCTATGGCACCAGATTCTCTGGGTATTAATTTCAGAACAGCAGAAGTACCTCCTGAAGTTGCCGCTTCACTGGCATATTTCGTAAATGCGCTTGTTATGGAATTCCGGTCTATTGCATTAATGAAATCCCCATTGCTTACATCGGCCATTGCCTTCAGGATTGTTTCATCATAATCGCCTATGCCTACGCAAACAATCTTCATTCCGATCTCTGAACCGGCTCCAGCAAGCTGTTCATAACGTTTAACATCTCCAACATCGGATGGTTGTCCATCGGTTAAAACAATAAGAGTAACGGAACCGCCATCTGAAGAGAAATCTCTGGCATCGTTATACACTTCAGATAGGGCATTATACATGAATGTACCTCCCGATGCCTTTATTTTATCTATGCTGTTCAATATCTTGTCCTTGCTACCCGCTCTGGTAAATGGAACAAGATTATCTGTTTTTGTTGAAAATGAATAAAGCGCTATGAAATTATTCGAACCGAGGGTGTTAATGGCAAGCTTTGCAGCTTCCTTCGCGTCGTTGAGTTTTTCTCCATGCATTGACCCGCTCCTGTCAATGAGAATTGCTATTGCAGATCTTGATGGTGCGGATGATCCACCTGAACTTTTCAGCTTTACCTGATAATAGATCTTTGTAAGTGTATCGGAGAAGCAATAAGCATTGCTTCCTCTTATTTCCGCTTCAATCATAATATCTAATAACATACCAGAGTTAAATATTTTTGCTTATGTTTAGCCTTTCGCAGATCAGGAAATTATGATATTTTTCTGTAAGAAAAGAGATTCCTAAAATTATACCTGATTCAATAGTTTCAGGTCATCGTCATCCAAAGTTAACTTATCAAATTGGGCGTTTTCCTTGACATGTGATGGATCTGATGCCCTGGGAATTGGAAATACATTCTCACCCCGTGAAAGAAGCCACTGAATTGCAATATGTGTCAGAGGAGATTTATGTTTTTCTGCAACTTTTCTTATGGAATCCGGAATACTCTGCCTGTTGCCGGCCATCTTTCCATGGGCAAGTGGATAATAGGCCATAATGGCAATATTATTCTCGTCACAGAATGGTTTCAATTCAGATTCTATGGAACGGTTATTGATATTATATGGCATCTGAGTTGAAACTATTTCATATTTCTTTAATGTACCCATTGCTTCCTGCGTTCTTAATAAATCAAAATTACTTATTCCGATATATCTGACCTTACCTTCATCAACAAGCTGTTCCATTGCGGTCATGGTTTCAATAAGTGGAATTCTTGAAGATGGAAAATGGATTTGATAGAGATCAATATATTTCATATTGAGATTCCTGAGACTTCTGTTACATGATTTAATGACCTTATCGCTGCTCAGGTGATTAACAAATACCTTAGTTGCAATGAATAACTTTTCCCTTTCCATGCCTTTCACGGCTTCTGCAACAAGAGGTTCCGTATGATAAATTTCGGCGGTGTCTATGAAATTTATGCCCGC
>JAJYDZ010000310.1 GCA_021790415.1 Thermoplasmata archaeon
TTGTCTTCAATCCCCTTGTGCATTTCTCCCTGTCTCGGAACTCTCCGTTAGCTCTTTCCATGAGATTATTGTTATGCTCTCCTGTCAGCTGGATTGTGTTTATGTGGATTGAATCCTTCTTGTTTGTGTAGTATTCCTTGTTGAATGCCTCATGATAGGAAGGCAGACCATCCGTTATCATTATTGCTGGCCTTTTTCCTGCCCTCTCAATGATGTTCCATGCCTGCTGCAATGAGAGACGCATTATTTCTGTGAAGTTGTATGTGTCAATGTTCTGGCAGCATCCTTACTGATCTTGTCTCGAATCTCAGCGTGAATCTTGACCTCTTCTCAGTCCGTGGCATAACACTCTCGATGATGCCATGCTCAGGGCAGGATATCCTTGGAGGGCTTGCGTGGATGAATGTCATAAAATCCACGCTGTCAAGATCCCTCCACACCCTCTCGCCGAGGTGATCATAGACCGTGTATTCCTTCCCGCAGACAGGGCAGAGAAGCTCTGAACCCTTGTCATGCGTTATGTAAACATCAACTGTCTTCTTTCCAGTGTCCAGGGAGGCACTGGATACCTTCCATGGCTGTTTTAGTCCCAGTAAAGTTGAATACAGCTGGCAATCATCAATGAAATAATATGGCTAAATGTAAGATAAAATTACCCACATGAGAGTGGGAAGAGCCATTTTTAATACTTTGATTCTAGCCAGGTACTACATATCATTGATACTCGTCTTCACAAACTTAATCCTCTCCTTACACGTGTACTCAGTTAAGCGAGCCGTCCGTATAGTCAACGTAGGTGAAAAGAGACTTTCTTTCAGCAAGAAAAATGAATCAGAAATCTTCGCAATATGTATGATGAAAACTATATATCTCAATCAAAAATATAACGAAAGTATTTACTTGTAAGCCACAATAACCTAAAACCGATATAGCTAGTACTCATATAGTTTAATTCAAAATATATCTCTGAAAGTTATTATAGATTTGGAATACTGGATATATAATCAAAACATATTAATACTACATTAACAATAAGTATAACACATGGAAATAAAGATTGAGATAACACCTGGAAATAAGACAAAAGTCCTTAAACTTATCTCCGAACTCGTAGACGCAGAATCATCATCCTTCGGAGCTATGTCGGTGCCCTCAGACAGACAAAATGAGAAGAGGCAACTAATATATGAGGAATCAAAAAATGTCGCTAAAATTCCTCGTTACTCGCTTGGAAATTTAATATCCGATGAATCTAAAGATTATTTAACAAGTTCTAAGCCTCCTGAGGATTACGATATTTCAGGGAATCCTGACTCATTTCCAAGTGAGTATTTAAAACCTGCAAAAGTTGGTAGTTCCACAGTGGGAACTTGGTATATGTTCAATTCGTTCTTTGTGGCTAAGGCTGTTCTTAGAGTACTTGAAAATTTACTACTTGAAAGAGAGAACGAAGTGCAGGTTAGACAACTACTGGAAACCTTCTATGTATCTTCCAAAAATAGAAAACTTCTATCATATAGAGGGTTTCCGAAAGAAAAGGAATCTCCTAAACATGACTTGAGCAGCATTTCTAAAATCCGTTCTTTTGTTATTGTTCCACTGGAAAGTATGGGACTTGTTGTAATTGAACCTACGGATAACAAGCAGGAACGAATCTTTCTAACTAAGTCTGGCCTTGAATTTGCTTCTCTGAAGAATCCAATTTTGGACTCAAAAGGAAAAGAGCTACTTTCTAAAGACGAGATTAGCTTCTTAATATCTCACCTTAAGAGAATTGACGAAATGGGTTACAAGGAATATACACTTCTAAATGAATTTGTCTCGTTTCTTGAAGAGAGCTCGTCGTCAAAGGCTGTATCATATGATAGTATTGTGCAATGGTTTTCAAATAATGTCAAAGTTGTCGATTGGATATACGAGGGGAGCAGAAGTCAAAAAACAGGTCAATCAAAGGACAGCGAATTCTTCAGGGAGCAGTTGAGAAAAGCTACAACAGCTTTTGCGTCAGGTAAGATCGCACTTCTAAGAGAGCTGAAAGTAGTCAGTGATAAGCGGGGCGACTATTCTATAGTAGGGAGGTTGAAATCCGATGTCTGAGAGATTTCAGAACTTTAATGAACTCGCAGATAAGTTGGGAATGCCAGTATCCAGCTTGACAGCTTTCTTCTATTCTAGTAAAATATATGACCGTATCAGAAGACCTGAAATTAGGAAGAAGATTTTTGAAATTACAGGGATCGAGTCTTATAAGTTTAATGAGTCTTCCGGGTCAGAAGGAGATGTTTTTAGAAACTGGATTCGCAATAATGTTAATATTAAGAAGAGGAAGGAAAGAGGGAAAACTTCGGATGAGAAGGGCGTGAGAGGAAGGGGCAACGTTGAGGTGAGATTCAAGACTCAGCTCGAACTTGCTAGGGCCCTAGGTATGCCCCAAGGGACACTGTCCAGTTTTATTTCAACCCCGGGTAAAAAGATCCTTAAACTAGAATATCGAAGAAATATTTTCAAAATAACAGAAATCAGTTCCTATGCTTCAGACGAACCCTCTGGTTCTGAACGTCAGGAATTCCTTGATTGGATCTCAAGGAACGTTCAAACTCATAAAACTAAGGGTAATCGGCAGACGGGGAGACTTCCTCCTGAGGAATTTTCTAGGCAGCATGGGGGACTTCAAGTATTGCCCAAGTCTACTACATCTGCAGGATCAGAGATTTTAACCTTAATTGAAACTATAGAAGCTGCCTCAGCGAAATTACGTCGACTGATAGGAACCAGCATTCCTAGTGCAACAGAGGGGCTCTACGGAATAGGGAAGGAGGAATCAGAGTCTGTGGTTAACAAATTCCTTGCAACGTTCAGTGCATTGAAGAACCTTCTGGAACTCCTGAAGAAGAGCACTCCAGACCAGAGAAAGATGGTCAAGGATAAGATTCCTCCAAGAGACATAGGTTACGTCACATCGTTTTTGAGGGCTCTCTATGATGAGGATCATTTTTCAGATTTCATGTTCTTTTCCGAATACAAGGTGGGTGAAAACTATGAGTGAGGACTACCGCCTATCTGGTAATCCAGAGAAGCTTCTTGCGTCAATACTTCGATCTATGGCATCCCTGGATCCATTCATTCCAGTCTCTGACTTGGTACAGAATGGTGTTGACGCTAAAGCAAAGAACATAGATATAGAAATCAGGCGAGTGAAGAATGATGGAACTTCTCGCATAGCAACGATGATCATAAGAGATGATGGCCAGGGATTTTCCGAGAGTTTTGAGCACTATATACGCAACATTTCCGATTCTATAAAGAAGAAGAGCGAGGAATATGTTGAATACTCCAAAAGTGCAGTTAACGTAAGAGGAGAGTTCGATCTAGGGATGCAAGGTTTCAGGTCCATCTCCAAATGGATGTATGTAGTGAACAAAACTGAGAATCAAGATTTGATTGAGATGCATAAACAAACGGATCCAGACATAGTGAAGATGAGTGAGG
>JAJYDZ010000311.1 GCA_021790415.1 Thermoplasmata archaeon
CACAAAACACTTCTGAGTTTTGTTAAAAACGATTCTGAAATGATAACTATTGAAATTCTCAAGTTACTAGGGAATATGCCATCTTATAAGGATATGAGAATTCCAAAAGAAGTATTTTCATATCCGAGCGATCTAATACGGGAGTTTCTGAAAGGATTAGCCGACGTAACAGCTCACGTAAGATCAAGTAATGCGGCGTATGGAGATCATTCTGGAAACAGAGTTTATATAGAGATCCCTGAGAATTGGTTGTTGGTTATCGATATAGCAAACTTGTTAAAAAAAGTGGATGTCCCCATCCAGGATATTGACTGGGCCCATCCAAATTTTAGAGATTCAAATCTTTCGAAGTATAATGAAGGGAGTCATTATTTCTGGAAAAAGGAACACCAAATTAAGATATACGCCGATGAATTCAATCCGGTAGGATTTAGGATTAAACACAAAGAAAAAAGACTTGAAGAGCTATCAAGAAAGAACGAAGAGAAATGGACAGAAGTGAAGCATAGGAAAGGGATAACGTTGAAAGAGGCACACCATAGATATTACTGGGAGACCAAGGGACCTATCAGACCACGTCCCGAACATCCAATGGAAAATGATGAATTCATTCCAGATAAAATTCGTGGAAAGCACTTTAACTCTTGGAAAGAAGTGGCAAAAGAATTGGGTTATTTTGAGTGAGCAAGATGGGCGAAAGCGATTTATATCCGTCAATAGAGAAGTGGCTGAATAACTATCTAAGAGAAAGATATCCAAAATTTCAAGTAAAAACAACCTATAGGTCCTCAACCCGTACGCTCGAAAACGTGCTGCGGGAGTTTGGTCTGAACATTAGTCGGGCTTTGTTGCTTAATATAAAAATAGATGTACTTGGAATATTAAGATATGGGACCAGATATGGGACCCAAGAAGAGCTTGTTTTCGTAGAGGTAAAGGACGACACGCTTACTTTGAAAGACTTGGGGCAATTGTGGGGGTACACCCAACTCATAAATCCGCTGGAATCCTTTCTTATCTCTCCGAAAGGGCTTGGAACGCTAAGTGAACTGTACAACACGTTGAAAAGGAGAGATTTGTTTGCCTATGGTACGAAAAGGGAGAGAATCATGAGAGTCGCTGTCTGGCTCGAGAACAATGGCTCGATTGATTATGGGTCAATGATCCCTCACTCTTGAATCCCACACCTAGAGTCTGACAGATAAATTCTTAAGTTTCCCATATATTTATCTTCATATGACTCAAAAATGTCCTATCTGTAATTCAAATATTAATTCTGCACCAAAGAAAACTTGGGTTTTCGGGCGGTATCTAGTGGAGAGATACCTTTGCAGCAAATGCGATAACGCATTCAACGTATACTGTGAGGAAGAAAAGGAAGCTTATACCATCCCAAAGAGAAAGAGCTGAAGCGGTCACGAACATCTGCAATTCGGATAACCCAAGAAAGAAGCTTTTTCAAAGAAAGTCACCTTCTCTCCGAGCCATCACCCGTTTCTTCGTCGGGACGGAGACTCGCCGAAACAATTTTGTCGAAAAGTTCCCCGTATTCTTTAAGCCTGTAAATTCTTTTTCTTGTATCAGCGGGATTAAAATTCACTTCAAGCCACCCTGCCTTCCTTAATTCAGAAAGAAAGAGGCCAACAATCCGTCTATCGTCTGGTTTAGGCATCTTCTGCAATATGGTAAGAGCTTGGTCAAACTCAAATTCCTTCGTATTGAGATCTTTCCAAAGTATCAAGTAGCGCTTCATTATCCATTTTGGAAGTAATTGTAAATTTGTCATTTAATTACATATGCATTATGCATTTTTACTAAATAATCTTTTTTATTCCCTGAACACCTAATACTTCGGGATTATGGGCGTGAGCTCATTCGCAATTTTAGTACTTAGACTCTCACATAGAAGCGCAAGATTGGCAATTACAGATCGCTCTGCTGTTTTGTATTCCTTGTCAATAGTCGAAGACATCGATAACGGATGTCCATATTTAATAAAATAATCAAGGTTTTCAGGGGTCTTCATTCCAATTTCGTCTTCAATGAAATATCTGACCATCCTCATTGTCTTCTTATAGAAATTTGCATCCGACATCCCTCTTCCCTACCTATTAGTTGGGTCTAACATCACAACGAAGTATGGATGAGCCGAAATCAGATTTCTGATTCTTCTCATTTTGTCGCATAAGTCTGATAGAGACTCATTGTCTGCTGTTGATAATTTCTCTTGATTGTTAAGGAATTGTGTGATCTTCGGTACAGTCATCCTAATTACTTTGCCAAAGGGTAATTTTTCTTTCTGCTTTAGTTGTAACAAATTTTCCCGTATTAAGAGTGCGTTGTCTATATTGTCTTCTCTTATCACAAACAAGTAGGCAGTGAGCAAGAGTTGCTCTACATATATTGCGTAATAGAGGATAGACGCTATAAGATAGCCTTTACTTAGTAATTCATCGGCTTCGTTTTTAAGTCCCTCGGTCCTGAATGATACTTTCTTATATTTGGGTATTCTCATATATTTTGTTAGGCATATAATTGATAAAACTATTTGCTTCAGTTTCTAGGTCACGTTCGGCGGTCAGCCATTCCTTAGGTACAGTAGCAATATTATTTCTCATGCTCGGAACGTAAATTCTGGTTCCTATTCTTCTAATTTTCAAGGTATCATTCATTAGTGCTTTTAAACGTTCTGTTGCTTTTTTAGTGTACTCTGGATCTTTATCCACGCTAATAACTTTTCTTCTTAGGGACAAGGCTGCAATTGCAGTGCTACCTACCCCCCCAAACGGATCTAAGACCGTATCACCCTCGTTTGACAAAGCTAGAATCAGCCTCTGAGCTAATTCTATTGGAAATTGAGCTGGGTGCATCGTTTTCTCCGGATGATTTGCCTTTACATTGGGTATGTCCCAAACCTGTTCATCCCACTCTCTCAAGACTATGTCCCAAACATCCCCCGGGTTCTTTCCCAACGGATTACCAGAGAGTTGACCTTTTTTTATTCCTTTATAATATCTTTTTCCAGGATATTTCTGAGGGATTCTGATAGAATCAAGATTAAATGTATAATTCTTTGATCTCGTAAACCATGAAATGGTTTCGTATCTTCCAGAAAGTCTGTGCTTAGAATGGAGTCCATGTTCAAACTTCCAAATAATCCTATTCTTAAGCTCGAACCCAAATTTTTCCACAAATATTCTGTAGAATAGTATATCTAAAGGATAGATGCTACCATTGCGGACGTAGTTACCAACCTGCCATGCTATACTGCCTTTGGCTCTTAAAACCCGTTTGATTTCTCTTGCCAATTTGGTATGGTATTGGGTGTAATTCTTCATTTCAGAGTTTCGCTCATACGCCTTCCCTATATTATAAGGCGGGGAACTTAAGACCAAATCAATAGAATGTGATGGAATAGTCTTAAGAAATTCTAAACTATCATTTATTCCAAATATCGTGTCAAATCCTTTGCAATATAATGCGCT
>JAJYDZ010000312.1 GCA_021790415.1 Thermoplasmata archaeon
AACCTATGTGCATCTTTCAGGAAGGGATCAGGACAATGCTATCCTCAGGGCATACGGCATCGAAATCAAAGAAGACAATCCCATAGAAACACAGAAACCCTCACCATGCCCGAGATGCAAAGAGCCAAACGACCCCAAGGCAAGGTTCTGCTGGAAATGCGGAATGATTCTTGACAAATCCCTCACAGAGGGAAAACTTAAGGAAGAGGCAAAGCAGATAGAGGATACGATAATGAGATCTGAGGTCGTTGATACGTCAACCAAAAGGATCATTGAAACCTTCCCTGCTGATTTCAAGGACCTGATCCTTGAAAGTGTTCTAACGCAGATTGTTAAGAATCCGGAACTGAAGGAGAGGTTTCGGAAAGAATTATCAAGGCAGTAGGACTATTTTGACTTGTCTTCATCCAATCCTAATTTCGTTGGAGCACAAATTACTAAATTATCCTCGCCAAAATAGACACAACAACATTAATGATCGTGGCTATGGCAATTACAATCGTGAGACAAAACATATATCTGGAATACCTACGATCTTCCACAATTTTCAAGAGATCTATCTTCGATTTCCTTATGGAGATAGCATCTAAGAGGTTCTTTTCATTTAGATCCAAGTTATTTAGAATCCTGAAAGCAAGATTCGATACTATTGGCCCAGGTCTTTCCAACCCAAATTGCTCTGGATTTTTTGAAAAGGGGGTGCCCTCTTCGGTGGGAACTACAATCTCACGGAGAAACGTCTTTTTGGAAGGGTCGGCTAAATCCTGCAATCCCTTCCGATAATTCACTGAGATTTTTTCATCTATACTTGTATGAAATATCAGCTTTCTTAGTTCCTCTATGGTTTCATCTGTATCATTTTTGGTTTTAATCTTAAGTTCATTCCGCTGTGCAGTAATCTCCACAACAAGCTTTTCTACATGTCTATTCCAAGAATTCAACAGCTGCATTGATAGTAGCTGTCCTGCCCCAAAAGAAAAGTCGAGGGGATGGCGTATCCCTGGGATCTCCAAAGCGGGCATATTCTCCAGGTTGGTCTTTGGGACTTCTCCCATACCGATGAGGGAAAAGTACAGCGGGGGTGAATCAGAGAGTCTTTCTTGTGTAAATTTTCCGATGATGTATACCTCGTTGGCATATCCTGTGACTATGGTCTTATCATAGGAAAATCCATCCCCATAGAAGCTGAAAGGCTCCAATGAAATGAGTTGGGATATAATTTCAGCGATACTTTGATTACTTTTAGCTGTTCCTCTTGAGACCGCACTTTCAACCTTGCTGTCTGGAATTTTAGCATTATTCGTGGTCGTTTTGATTGTTTGTTCTATTAGGTTTTTAGTAAACGATTCTTGTTCAAGCGTATTGAGTAATTTGTTGAAAGCGTCAAAGGATTCTCGCTCAGTTTGCACAAAAAATTCTGCTACAAAGTTTCTAATCGTGCGGTTGGGTATTGCACCACATGAGAATCTAAAAATACGAAAATCATTATTAGGATCATTAAGGGCAGTAGCGATCTCACTGAAACTGAAGCAGTTTGCAAGAAACTGTGAAAGTTTCCATATTTTTCTTTCCAGATCTGGTTTCTGCATTTCCTGAAGCCTCCCTGATTTTAAGACGACTTCAGCAATGACGACTTTAAGAGGAAGTATGCTGTCTCCGTATATCCAAAAGAAAACATTATCAACATACTCCAAGAGATTCGTATCATATTTGCAAACTGATTGGAGTTGCCCTATAAACTTGCCTGGATCATCTGTGCTAAACTTAATTGGAATGTTGTCTTTTTGGGCAGAAGCGGTGAACCCATGATTTTTGATCTTCTTAATAATCTCCCTTTCCTCACCCATATCTGATATGAAATCAGCATAAAGCAGACGGGAGTGTGCGATTTTATTTGAGGGTTGCATAAAGTAATATCGTCTTGACAGTTTAATAATTGTCGTTAACTAAGTATTTTTCTGATACTTTTTTAGATTTTCCGCTCTTTGATGGATGAAGTATCAATAAAAATAAACCATGTAAAGTCACGCTAGATATTCATTCATCTAGTGCTGTTGTTTATAGCCCTTCTAGCTATTTGTTCACTTCAACTTCATTTGTCAACCCGCTCTGGGTTCGCACATTAGCGACACTTGTTGCTGGCTCCTTGATTACAATTATCATTGAGGAGCTAAGAAATTTGAGGAAAGATAAAAACAAGTAATGACCGGCAAATCAGTTTAAAACGTGATAGCAGTTGAAAATGCTCATGTATCTAACCCGAAATTAACCAGGTCCGGAGGTATGCGCTTAATGTTCTAAGCGGGTTCTACAGATTGGTTTGAAAAATTGCTATTTTTTAAACCAATTAGTGTACTGACTTAGAGAGCAGTTCAGTAGTGGTAGGAATGGATCGGCAAGCCCATGTGCCTACAAGCAAAATTAAGTAAAGCAAATCTATATACACGCAAATGCAACGGAAAGGATATTCAAGGAACTTCAAGCTTCTCGTTGCAGGATCAAGCGTCAATAATATTTCCAGCAGCATGATGCTGGTATTGTTCCCATGGATTGTTCTTTCCCTGACCAATTCCTCATTGCTTACAGGCCTCGAACTTGCATTATCTGACCTGCCGCTCTCGTTGAGTTTCTTAGTCGGGTACTATCTGACAAAGTTGAAGAGAAAGAAAACCCTCTATCTCGGAAGCACAGCATTAAGGGCACTCGTACTGTTGTTTATCTTCATGGTCTTTCTCACTGGTGACAAATTCTACGAACTCTTTTCATTATTCGTAGGATATTTTATCACTTCATGGACTGAAGATGTAACTTCACAGATAGGTGGATACTGGATTAAGGAGTTTCTTGGCGAGGACCAGTATCAGAAGGGATTTTCTCTATCGAGATTTCTGAGCATGATCGTGATTCTCATTAGCTACATTTTAGCAGGTTCTTTTATAGCCATTGGAACGGACTTTGCCTTTCCTGTGCTGATATCAGGGTTTGCAATCGCAACAGTTATCATGACATTTATAAAACCGAAATCGGAAGAAACAGAGGAGGATGAGCGCCATTCCTTCAAGGAAGGCTTTTCATTTATATGGAATAATAAGAACCTGAGATTTCTGATGGTGAATACTCTTCTGATCAGTCTCTCATTTGGAGGCTTTCTCATGGTAACGGAAGTGCTCGTAAAATTCAGATATGGAGGTTCTCCATTCATACTTACTGCATTGCTAGTCGGAGGCATGATCGGTGGCGTCCTGGGAAGCAAATATGCAAGCATGATAAGAGGAAATCCCAGGACTATAGTGGGGTTGATAACGTTTGCCCACATACCATTGGTGCTTTTCATTCCATTCAGCCCTTCCTATGTTTTCCTCATACCTGATTTTTTCCTGTTAATGTTCATATCCCAGGTCGAGGGGGTAATATTGAGCACGATTTTCTTCAAGAGTGTTCCAAAGGACTATATGCTTCAGGTACGTGGAGTACATAACACCAT
>JAJYDZ010000313.1 GCA_021790415.1 Thermoplasmata archaeon
ATCTTGTACAAAATTCATTTTTAGGGGCAGGATAAAAAAACTTCTCCTAAAGATGAGAATGACATGCGTGAAACTGTAATAATATGTCGTATCTCTAAATCGCTTCATGTACGAATTATAAATGAGAGCTCAATACTATACAATGATGTACGTATCCTAGGAATATAATGAAGTGTCTTGATTATTACATATATAATACGTATAGTAGCGGTATATAGCTAATAATATAATGATAGAAGAGTAAATTAGGCTTTGTGGCTAAGCGGCAAACACCAGGATCCGAATTTTCCAAGTGTATACAACGATGGCCTTATCCTAACAGGTCTCGTTATTGGACTTTTCTCTATCTCCTCTGCGTGGAATTCAAGAAGCAGATCAGAGATCATTGGCCTTTCCTTCTTTATTCTGGATGGTCTATTTCTTTCTTTGGTAGGCGTATATCATGAGGGTACAGCACCGCACGTCTTCCTAGCTGAATGGTTCTTTCTTTTAGGAAAGGTGACTTTTTTCATACTAGGGTTTTCTCTAATACTTCAGAGAACATTTTCCTATGCGGCTGCACTCCTAATGCTGGATGCCTTTGCTTGGTTACTCGAATCTAGGATAACTTTCATTTCTGTTGCAGAATATGAGATCTACAATGTCATTATCATGGATCTCCTTGTTCTGATTTATCTTCTTAGGCTCAGAGCTACGCATGCTTTAGCCGCCGAGACAGTGGAACCAAATAGAGTATTCTTACAATGATCTTTTTGTTATCTTATCAACGGCTTCTTATTTCAGAAGTTAGTAAGTGAAAGTTATAATATAATATAACAATTACTTATCAACATGGAACCAATTGGTTCATTCTTAAGCGGTCAGAGACTCAAACTTGCAGAGCTTCAAGACTTTGTAATTGACATTATCTATGATCGAATTCAACCAGATGCACTGCTGTATGGCGGAACTTCTGTTTGGAGATGCTTTGGAGGTACGAGATTCTCTGAAGATATCGATATTTATCTGGATTCGTCGGCTTTTGAGGACCTTCTTTCAGTACTAGAAAGATATGGTGTGTCGTTGGTCTGGCAGGATCCTGACATGCCGACAAGAATAAGAATTTCCAGAAGCGGGACAGATATTCTTCTGGAATCAAAACCAGGTTATGCGGAGAATGAACTTCATATTTATTATAGAATAGATGGAAGCACAAAGACGATAAGTGTGCTAAGCCCAACCGAGCTAATGATCAGAAAGATAGAAGCATACCAAGGAAGGAGATTCATAAGAGACATATATGATCTCTATGTTCTTACCAATTGGCTTAATAGATCTGACTTTATAGTGAAGTCTAGGCTTTCAAATTTCTTACAAGATCTGGCAATGCCAGTAGATGAAAAAGTACTGAGTTCTTTATTATATGCGGGACCCAAGAATTTGAATTTTACAACAATGGTCAATTTTATCAGAAGGTGGTTAGGTGAAATATGAAGCCGCCTTTGAAGGATACTTCACAAAACAGACTCTTTTCAATACTGACGACGTCAGGAGATTTCTAAGCAGCATAGGTGCGAGCGAAGGTTACATAAGATTAATGCTGCACAACCTAGTTCATGCAGGCAAACTTCTCAGGATAGGAAAAGGAGTATATACATATCAACGCAATGAATCGATCATCGGGTTCAGGTTCAGACCGTTCTACTACGGCCTCCAGTACGCACTGACAATAAGAAGGATATGGACTCAGCAATCAGTTCCAGTCATATTAACAAAAAGCAGAGCAAACCCTGGAGTCAGGGACCTTATGGGAATCAGAGTTATCCTGCACAGGATCAATGATAAGGCATTCTTTGGTTTTGATTATATTAATTATGGAGGAATCTTTGTTCCCGTTTCCGATGTGGAAAAAACCTTACTTGACTTCACCTATTATGGCATCTCTCTGGATCGGGAGACGCTGTCTGCGCTAGAGAATGTGGTGAATAGAAAAAAGCTAGCAGAATACACTAACAGGCTTTACTCCACTTCAAGAAAAAATTGATGGACATGTTAAAAAGACTTATCCTTTCGAAAGCGTGGCTATTTATTGTAAATCGAGCGTTAAAACACATCATCAAAAAAATGTTATATTGTTGGATAAAATAAATACTATCAACTCACAACCATACCTATGCTTGGAGTAAACATTTTAGAATTCATATTAAGATCCTGGTTTAGGTTGAATTCAATATTCAAACTAGTCGTTGAATGCGCTGAAACAGTAAATGGATGATTAATGAATGCATCAGGAGATGCAAGATTGAATGACATATTAACGTCAGCTATTGTTACATGGACAGAAGTGATATAAAGCCTTATCATCGTGTAATTGCCAGCGCTTATTGAAAAGGCGCCCAGAAGCGAAGCATTTGTCGTGGTTAGACCGAGGATGTTAACAGTAGTCGTTGTAAGAGTGTAGGTGTGCCAGCCAGAAGATGTGTTATGAAGCGAAACATTTGTGAATGTAATATATACTGCTGACACGTTGAGCATTGGGGTGTCCTCCACGTAGACATTGACCTTGCCAGTGTTGCTGTTAGAGTAATTCAGGTAGGTGAATCCTCCGGCCACCAGTGCAATTACGACCATTACGCTAACTATGATTTTAGATGTAGTTTTCACAACCCCTTACCCTTTGTTTACATATAGGTATTATGGTACATCATTGCACCAATTTCATCCTGAGTCATAATTAATGGGTCTTAAGCTTGATGGAAATGACGTCAAAGAACACTCTCAAAAAAGCGATAATTCAGCGGACGTTTACATTCATTTTATGGCTCAGCAAAATCATTAATCTGAAGATAGTATTGAGGAAAGCTTACCTTTTTCCAGATTGGATATCTGCAGTGAAATAAACAGGAAAACCAAGGAGAATACAATCGCCCATCCAAGATCAATGTACTCCAAAAAAAATATACAGATAAGCCATTACTAAACTCTGGTTAGTGATAAAAATCAGCACGATAATGGAAGATAGTATTATCCCATCAATCAGTACAAGCAATAGTAGATACTTCGTCACTGCCCTGATCTTGGACATACTTATAGTTGGGTCTAAAACCTCTGAAAGAGATTTGTTGAGATGCTCAATATCCGGGATAGCCTCTGCCGCAGCTAGGCCAAAATCGGAATAGTCCGAGTTCTTTTCTATATTGTTAATCATTTTCATAACGGAATCGCTTGCCTTACTGGTTCCAAAAAATATCAGCAGTTCTCGTGCTAGTTCCAGCAGCCTAATCTTCTGGAGGGCATGGAGCTTTTTTGATATTAGATCAAGATGCCTGGGAACTCAACATATTCGATAAATAATTACACACTGAATGGAACCTTACGAGTC
The DNA here is from genome assembly GCA_021790415.1 of Thermoplasmata archaeon. Next base: position 3,362 of record JAJYDZ010000313.1, read on the forward strand.
CATGTGAATTTCAATGTGAGCAATACGATCTATTTCTGGAATATACTTGAACTCAACAATACTGGCAACCTGAGTGGCCACTTCAACGTTTCAATCTCGAAAGTCGCAAGGATAGGTAATT
>JAJYDZ010000314.1 GCA_021790415.1 Thermoplasmata archaeon
GTTTAATCGATGACCCTTCTATTTCCGATAAGGCTTTCAAATGGGAAAGTGAGTTTCCTGAGATAATGAAAGAGGGTGGATTTGATATTGTGATTGGGAATCCGCCTTACGTCAGGATGCAGAGTTTGAATAAAAAAGAAGTTGAATATTTCAATAAAACCTATTATTCATCTGAAAAAAACTATGATATTTATATATTATTCATCGAAAGAGGTTTTAAACAATTGAAGCAAAGAGGGGGACTTGGCTTTATTCTGCCTCATAAGTTCTTTGAAGGAGAAAATGGCACAAAAATTAGACAATTCATTTCAAATTCCAAGTCATTGAACAGAATAGTAAATTTCAACACAAACCAAATTTTCGAGGACGCAACTACTTACACTTGTTTATTGTTTTTGAGCAAGATCTCTCATAAAAAATTCTATTACAAAGAGTTCAAATTAGGTGAAAATTTTAGAACACTTGATACTCTGAATTTTGAAATAAGAGATGTGGAATCATTGAGTGCAGAACCTTGGAATTTTAGTTCAGAACAAGCTTCAAAGATATTGACGAAAATTAGGACAAATGGGATTAGCTTTTCAGATATCACACGTAAAATTTTCAAAGGTTCTTCGACCGGTAATGATGATGTTTTTTTACTGGATAGTTTACACGTAAGGGAAAATACTACAACAGTGTATTCTACATACTTAAAGCAAGAAGTAGAGATTGAAAATGAGCTATTGAAGCAATTCTTGTATGGTGAAGACATCAGGAGATATCAAGTTCCTGTAAGTCATAAATTGTTGTTATTTCCATATTATAAATCTAAAGGAAAATTGTTACTAATACCACCTGGACTCATGCAGTCAAAGTATCCGAAAGCATTCAAATATCTCAACGATGTGAAGAAAGAATTACTTAAACGCAAAGTCAAAGTGGCAGAAAATGAATTTTATAAATATTCAGCAGGAAGAAGTCTATCTGAATATGAGCAACCAAAAATTATGATACCAGACATGCTTGTTAAAAATAGAGTTGGATATGATGAAAAAGGGATATACTACCATGGACCAGCAATTCATAGTGTGTTATTCAATGAGTTGGTAAAAGATGTAGACACACTTTTTTATCTTGCGGTTCTAAATTCCAAAATTTTTTGGTTCTTTATAACTCAGACAAGCACGGCACTAAGAGGAGATACATATCGTTTGACTCCTGAATTCCTGAGACCATTTTCTTTCCCAAGATTGGACCTAACTGATTTGAAAATTTACCAAGAATATCAAGAGGTTATTCGTATGGTAAAAGAGATTACCCTATTAAACAGTAAATTGCTTCAAATTAAAGATAAAAGAACGGATGAATATAATGAAATTGAAAACCAGATTGTCAGAATAGATGACGAAATAGACAATAAAATATACTCCTTCTATGGCATAACGGGTAGCGAAATAGACTGGATAGAATATCTATTGAGTTAATAGGTTCCGAATATGTGAATGATAATTACTTGTTACAGCACCATAACCATTAATTTGGCAGAATTCACTTGCCACCTACACGAGTTCGTTGTCATTGGCGTGCTAAATGTCCAGTTAGTGTTACACTGAAATAAGAACCAAGCATCCTCCACCCCATAGAACATTTGTAAACCCATGATATTCAGTTGGTTCAATTAGGTTATCTTTAAGGGTAGCGTTTTTTTGATATTTCTGCAACTTTTCTTCAAGATTAGAATATAATTTCCGAATTGTCTCACTTTTTTGTGATATATTAGTACTTTTTTCATCAAATACTGTATAGAAAGCAAAAATTCCCATTTCGAAGACACTTTCACCATTTGCTTTGAAATTCACCGCATTAGATATTCTTCTAAAGTCTTCAATCACTCTTTCGGAAACACTATATACCCTATGTTTTACTTCTATTGCTGCGTAAGGAGAAAAATCATTCTTTCTAACAACTATATCATATCTTTTGTTACGTTTCCAGCCTTCAGGTTTTTTTCCGTTTGGTTGGTCCTCTCCTCCCATTGATTCCTCGAGAATGATAGATACCCCTGAAAGGTTCTTTAGCTCTTCAGCTATGTTAACGGTTAAAAAATACTCTGGAGCATAAGAAAGTTCTGTTTGGCCTTTGGTTAATTCAATGTGTTCCTTAACTGCTCTCTTAAGTCCACCGTTTATGAAATCCGTTATGTTTTTCCAAAGTTCACTAACCATGTAATGAAAACAAGTGGGTGTTCATAATTTTACTGCTTTAAATTCCGATTCTAATATCATAATGTTCTACTGAAAATCTGAAGGAATCGTCTCAGAAAAGCAGATTCCATCAATATTATATATTTCTGAAGGTGTGATTTTGCTCGTTATTTTTCTCACTACTAATTTTGACCCTGAAACCATCTACCTGAATTCACAGTTTTCTTTTCTATATTTCAAGTTTAGAATCAGGATTTTAAAGTATTTTAACTAAATTTTCCAGTAGGTTTAACCAAAAATATAGTTTTATATATCGAGTCAAGAATAAAAGTGCATGAGTAATCCTTTGACTGATTATCCTCTGGAATTGCTCCAATCCCAAATCAAGGACGAAGAAGAACAGTTAGGGAAGTATTGTCGCAGGTGCCATTATGAGGGTAAGAAAGTTCTTATGCACACTGCATCGGTTCAGTGGACAGATAAACAACATGTCAAACACTTCACACCAATATTGAGGGTTTGTCCTCGTTGTAGAGATATCAGATGGTTACCAGAACAACTTGAGAGGGCAAAAAAGCAGGGCGGATTCATACATGAACCTCAGACGTGGGAAGAAGATGGAGAGAAACACTACGCTAAGGGTTTCAGTAAATTGGAACTGGCAGACCTCATGCAGGAGCTTTCCCTCATCAGAGCTCGTTTGACGATAATTAAGAAGGCTTTTTATAATACCAGACCAGAGCAGGTTAAGGGATGGGTTTCACCACCACTCAACTGGGAAAAATTCATCAAAAGTTATTTTGAAAAAATTTAGGAAGGTAAGATGTTAAATACAGTGATGACAAGGTTCAATCCGAGGGTCTTTGGAACTCTTTTGTTGACAATGATAGGCATCATAATCTTTATTCTGAAGATCATGAATGAATATGCAATTGGAAAGAACACAACGTTATACTATGAACTCAATGGCATCATGCTCTCCCTTCCAATCTTCATTGCAATTGCCATAACTATGATCCTACATCGTCTTGTCATGGGATACAAGACAATGATTCTGATGTTCATTTTTTGGTTGATAATTTCGTATCTCATCATCACACCAGTAGTGCTTGGAGGAGTTTGAGAAGATGAGATATAAACTAAGAGAGAAAGGGCAGGGAAAGACAGTAGGTAGTATAATGGGTCAGGAGGTTGAATAATTGGATAAAATAGAGAGAGAAGACTTATGGAACAGGTATTTGAAAGCTCTGAAGAAAGCGCAGGAAGAATATGAAAATGCGGTGAACCCTCTCAAG
>JAJYDZ010000315.1 GCA_021790415.1 Thermoplasmata archaeon
AGAATACCCTTTACTGCCTTTACAACTTTGTTTCGATCTACCCCAAGTTGAGCTACTATGCCAATAAAAATTTCAGCATCTTCGTTATGGTGAAATTGCGCATCAATCATTTACAAACAAAACTAATGAAGTATATTTTATTAAATATTTGTATTTTAATGTAGATTCAGTTGTCTCAGCTGTATTGCTAATATCGCACGGATTTATGATAGAGAATTGAGATTGTATCCCTATCTTGATCTAACGAATATTAGCGTTACCAAATGTGAGTCATTAAGACTGTTTAGTGAAAATCACGTTTTGAACTGAATGATGATAAATATGCTAAATGTGACGATTATCATAAGTTAACAGTTCAGATCTGAAATGTTCATCTCATCTCTGGACAAAACGCAAAATCAAAAGTGAGAATATATGTTCATGACCGGATAAATGTCTGGAAAAACGGCATATAGGCCCGAAGAAAAACTGAAGATCGTCATGAAGGGAGCGAGCGGGACCATCTCAGTAGCTGATCTTTGAAGGAAATACAACATTGGTGCTGCAAGGTTCTACTACTGGAAGGATCAACTCATGAACAGTGCACATGACATATTCGAGAACAGGGTCACTGATTGCAGCCCTTGTCTTCATGCTGACGGAATCCGGCGTCTACATTATTTTTATTCCATGTTTATCGAAATGAACTTTGAAATGATAAATATTAAGATAGCATAAATTCAAGGAGTCTTTAATCTATTACTTTAGAATAAAAAGTGTAAAAAATGAATCCTTTATATGGTACTAAATACACCATTAATTTCTGCGGCGAATCGCTGAATATTTTTTATCTTACTGTTCATCCTCGAATGTCTATATCCATAGAGGCAGAACTAAGCAGCATTCCAACCAAAACACTTGTATTCTTTCAATTTTATGGAGAATTCAAACCTGGACTTGAAAAGAAATGGATACTAGACCGAAGTCTGCATGATAGACAAAGATCTCCATTTTACTCAAGTTCTGACATATGGGGGGGGAAATGGTGTGACGGACCAATGTACGACCTATGCTCAATAGGATCAATCATTTTCAATACTTTCATAGGGGTAGCTGACAAGTCAAGCGGTTCAGATCCTAAAGGATGGTCTTATGAAATAATGTGTGGTTTCAGTTGGGGTATGATGTCGAAAGACGGGGTCAAGATAAATCCAGTTCCAATGAAACTTTTAAACTCTGAACGTTTGAATTTATTAACGAGGTTGCTCATCGCTTATTTCCCGAAAGGTTCATTTAAACTAAGTGGAAGATGTTCTTGCGATTTTCTTTAAGCTGATGTAGAGAGTATGTCATTACGAGTTATCCAGATATTAGGAGGGAATAATCCTCTCTTTTTAATACCCTTGCAAATCAATGGTCTTCATTTATAAGTAAGTATTTTCAAGAAGTATCTTAGTAATTTTTGATTTGTTTTTCAACCCATTTCTATTTCCAATTTTCAACTTGAAATTCCTCAAACTTCTTTCTGAAATCCTATTTGACGAACTTCATTGAGCTTCAGTGTTAACGTCCATTGCATGAAAGCTTTCTTGTTCTCGTATTCAAGATAGGAATCTCTGCTTACACCGAATTCACTGACTTCATCGATATTGTTTGATTCCTTGCCTATGTATCTGATTCGGTCTGCGAATACGTGTTTTCTTTATACTATGTCATCAGAGTAATCGAATTCGTTATGCCCAAAATAACGATAAAGAGGAATGACAGAACAAATTTGCGGGAAAAAATAAAGCCACTCGTACCAAAGGAAAGAAAAAAACTGAAAATCAATAAATCAACATAATGGTGTCAACAAAAGAAAATTAAAGAAGGTAAACTGATTAAACTTTATAAAAAGACAAAGGTAAAGGTTCAATGAATGAAGTTGATAATTCTAATATGAAGGAAGCTCAAAATGAGCCTGAAAAAAATGACAGAGCAAAACGATACAAAATAGTGGATTTAGTTCTCAAAAGGTTCTCAGATAAGGCGTTTTTCTGGTCTTTTATATGGGGCATAATGATTGCCTCCATAATCATAGTTTTCGGGAGTTATATATTGGGGAGTTTCGGTGTTGAGCCATTTGCATACTCCTTGGAACTAGACATTGTCATATTATTCTTATCAATTACAACCGGCTTATATTTTGCCAGTTTTTGGTCTGAAAAGGATAACTCTCAGGCAATATTGATAGGTTTTTCTGCTGTGGTATTCCTATCTATCTTGATAATATTTTACCAGATAAAGATCACCGACTTTCTTATTGTATTGGGCTTTCTTTTTGGATTCTCATTTGTAAGATCTGGTGCAATAGACAAATCCATAAATGTTATAAATTACCTCAAGAGATTCTTTAAGAAATTCACTTGGTATATACTGGGCTTGCAAGTGACTGCTTCGTACGAAGTCCCTCTCTTTAACAAGATAATGAGTACAAAAAATTATCTCTCTCTAAACTTCATGGTCGGATTTGTGATAGCAGTTCTGTTTATCGCTTTTGTAATATTGATCAGCAAATACATCAAAATAGAATAAAGTATGGTATGATGAATCTCGTGGACGAAATAGATTTTGAAAGAATAATCGAGTTAATTTCCAAATATGAACAGATAAAGAGATCTGGTGAAATCAAGAAGTATAATGAAGAATCAACAAAGAAGGATTTCATTTTGCCTTTGTTTGAAGCCCTTGGATGGAATGTATACAATAGAGGCAAGAGAAATGATTCTATCAGTGCAGAGGAAACAATTTCAAAGAAACGTGTGGATTATGGATTCCGCATAAATGGTATTCCCAAGTTCTTTCTTGAAGCAAAATCTCTGAAAGAAGAAAATATACAAACAAATCCAAAATACATATCTCAAGCAATAGACTACGCTTGGATGAAATCGTGCTCTTGGGCAATTCTGTGTAATTTTGAAACTATTGCAGTATTCAATGCAGATTGGAAAGGGGCCAACTTTGGAAACAACTTTCTTTTTGCCTTACATCCTAGTGATTTCCTTTCTGACAAGAGATTTGAACATCTCTCAAAAATTGCATTTGTTAACAAAGAACTTGACAAGAGTGCTTCTGACTATGGAAAGAAACAAACCAAGAATCCGATCAACAAACAGCTTTTGCAGGATATGATTCATTTTAGAGAGGTTCTATCAAAGGACATTATCAGAAATAATCAAGACAGGCATTTATCCCAGGATGAACTCGATGTATCAGTGCAGAGGATACTTGACCGCCTAATTTTCATAAGGAATGCAGAGGATAGGGAATTAGAGGAAAATCGTCTGCAATCTGATGTAAGACAATGGGCTTCAAGGGGAAAGGGTCAACTGGTTAAAGAAATTTCAAAGGTATACTCTTATTTCGATGAACAGTACAATAGCAAACTCTTTGCTAAGCGTCTTTGTGATGAACTATATCTTGACAATGAGGTCCTGCTAGAGGTAAT
>JAJYDZ010000316.1 GCA_021790415.1 Thermoplasmata archaeon
GGAACAGAGAACCAACTCCAGATGAAATTTCTGCAATAATGGACAAACTAGGGCTTGAAAGATACTGTTGCAGAAGAATGGTTCTATCGCACATTGAACTTATAGACGAAATAATGCCTTTTTCATAGGGCATGTACTTTTTTGGGACCGTGGGGTAGCTTGGTATCCTACTAGCTTGGGGTGTTAGTGACTTGAGTTCAAATCTCAACGGTCCCATTACCAATATGGTTAAGGTTATTTTTTAGCATTAGATTTTGGAAGGTTGATATATGTACTCACCGATCACGTTTTTGAGTAAGTGATCCGTCTGATGTGCTTGTCCTTTTTCCGTATTATTCCAGTAAAGTTCTTCCACAATTGGGTTAAGAGACCCAAAGTCTATCATAGGATCAATCTGTGCCAGTTTGTCCATTTCCATCAATGATAAATATGTTTCCCGGAGACTGTAATCTACTATGTTGTTCATTGATTATACATGCTAATACCATGAATAAAGCTTTCCATATGCAAAGTGACTGAATTACTGATGAAAAGCCAATTGCTCATTATGTTTAGTTGAAAACGTGAAAAGAAGTCGGATCAATTGGGATTAAGATTTTCACGGGAAGTTTATAGTAAAAATCCAGAATGTTTCTATTTCCCGCATAAACCACGAAAGATCAAGAAAAGATTGAGAAATTTCAGTGTGCATACGAGAATCCCAGGAAGATTATTGACAGGCAGAACAGAAGGCTAAAAGAACTTGAGAAACAGCTTGATGAATTCAGGAAGAGGTATCTATTCTACAGTGTGTGCGAAAAATGGGAAGACATAGGGATAGCTGGGACAAGCATGATCCCCAGGGAAATCCATATATACAAAGAATCGGGGAGAAGAAAATTAAAAAATCATCAGTTCTTAGCGCTATCATGAGATCAAGGATCAACACAAGTTATAGTTCAAACAGTTCCTATGCATTCAGATCGCCGGAGACACCAAAAATGGGACTCATGTTCCCCTTGTTCATCATGTCTATTGTGACGATGCCGCATTCTGTGCCATTGTATATGATTGTGTCAGGCTCGCCCTTCCTTGAATAATGCATCTCAGAGAGGTATATCTCAATTTCATTAAAAAGATCCTTTCTGGAACTGTACAGGGATGTTAATCCACCGAAGGAAACGCAGTTTATATACTACAGGAACGCAGTAAACACCTTCATGTATCTCAATGTAACCAGCTTAAATATATTGGTTAACCGAAATATCGAATTCGTTCATATCTGCTTATATAAGGAATCATTTAGCATCTAAGAATCCCTTCAAAAGCCTTTTATAAGGAAAGTTTATATATAATATTTAGGGTGCATGGCACGTTGACACTTGATGAGATATCAAAAGATATTATACGCAAATTTCAGTGGCCGATCGGTGGAAGTCCGCGATATACGAACAAACCATCCATTTACAAAATGGCAAAAGAGTTGCACGTACATCCAAAAATTATTAAAAATAGGTTAAACAATCTCTTCGAATCCGGAATAATTCGAGGAGTAAAGTTTTATGCTGACAGCAGGTTTATGCCTTGGAATCGATACTTTCTTTTAACTCGGGGAGGAAATGAATTTGCTAAGGAAGTTTTCAGACATTTTTTAGAATTTTCGTTTATAGAAAGGATTATCTTTGGTACAATTAAGTTGCCAAATCTTGCAAACCACGAAAATGATCTAACAGTAGAAAAAGAGTTTTCCAGCATGTCTCTAATAGCACGAGATGATTTGGAGATGAAAAAGCGATTAATAGATGTTGAGGAAATACTGGGTCATAAAATGAATCCGGTGGAAATTATAAAAGAATTCCCGCAGCAAAAAGAAAAGTTGGTATCATACAGTGAGAATTCCATTTTAAACGTTGTTCTGTATCAGAACCCGATGACAATGAGCATAGCTAAGATTGCACAGATACTTGGAATCCCCGCCCGCACAATTCGCAGAAAGATTGAAAATATGCTTGAAAAAGGAGTAATCTTTGAGGAGGTTTCGCTCGATACAAGCCTGGCCAATGGCGTTATTTTACCTAGCATCATAATGACAGGAAATTGCCAAAAATGGCTTCCAGTTATAAGCGATATTAAATTACTTCACGAGAGATTGCTTTTGTATAAAAACTGGTCAAGATTTTCCTTTTTTATTTTTTACGCCGAAAACTTTTACACTGTTGATCAACTGATAGCAACTGCAAAAGAGATTGATCCCACAAGCATGTTAACATACAGGAATGGATCGTATAACAATCCCTATGTAAAATATCCAGAAAGTGGAATTGCAAAATAAGTTTAATATGTTCAAAGATCAAGTTATTAGTTGATCAAAGCGATAAGTGTTATTAGAATAGATAAGTCTCGCAAACATAGGCGACGGTCTCATAATAGATATTATGTAATGATAAATGAGAGGATCAGCATGGACTTTCTTCCGATAATTTTTGTCACAATCCGGCACTTTTTGTGTCGTAACACATAATATCTATACACGATATCTCCATCCCGTGAAAAATAGAAACAATCACATAAAAATGCTTGGAGTTGAATGCGTATTTTTTATTGTTGTTATTGCACTTGTGGGCGCGTCATTCACTTTTACAGGTAATCACCCCGGTCAGGGTTCAGCCTCAGACAGAAGTTACTTACATCCCCCGAAGGCGTCAGGAGATTATGTCCTTACCATAAATGAAGTGGGACTCCCTGTCAACCACTCTTGGAATGTCAGTCTAGGTGGAACGACTGGTACAAACGAATTCATCTCTCCTCAGAAAGAGAGTTCAGTTTCATCCCTAATCCAGTTCAGGTTGGCCAATGGCAATTATTCTTTCACCCCTGCCAGTACAGGGTATGCGGATAACGTAACAATGACTTCACCAAATCAAAGACCTGATACTGCAACTATTAGCGGAGAGAATTTAAACTACACTGTCCACTTTAACAAAACCTACAATATAACTTTTAATGAAAAAGGTCTTCCTTTGGGAAAGGAATGGATGCTAATGTTATTTGACTTCAGCTATAATGATGTGTCCTCATCTAATCTCTCTTCAAGTACTAGAGTCGTATTTGGACTTGTCAATGGTAGTTGGCTTGTATCAGCTGTTCCCGTTCCCGCAGGTGATTACTATGCATACATAAACAACTCCGATTCATCAAGTGAAATCTTGAAAATTAATGGAGCATCTGAGACTATAAACATACAATTTTATAAGAGTTACTATATCAATTTCACCGAATCTGGCTTGCCTGCAGGCAGTTTCTGGAGCATAAACATTGCAAATACCTCAATGAAGAACAACCATCTTTTTAATACAATTTATGCAACAACACCTAACTGTTCTGTACCAGAATTTAACGGTACGTGGTATTACAGCTTTGGCACGTCGGTGGAGGGATATTATGCTCATCCCCTTAATGGTTC
>JAJYDZ010000317.1 GCA_021790415.1 Thermoplasmata archaeon
TATTTCCTTATCTGACATGCCCTTGTTCTTCATTTCCAGGGCTCTCTTGTAAAGCTCCTCAATACTTTTCATTTCCATCCCATCGTCCTTCTTTATATGTGGAAATGGCTTTGGGTAATATAATTTTGTTAGTACTTTAAGGAAAAGGGGGCCCATTATGCCTTGAGTTCTTTGTTGGCTTCGAGGTCATTTTAAAATCGTCTTAAAGACTAGCTCTTTATCAAGGTAAAGATTCCCTTTTAATTTAGCTATTATTGTTACAATAGCTCATCCATATTGCACATACAGTACGAGTGAGTCTTGTGTAGGTATTTTAATAAATAGTATAAACACTTTAACAGCAAATAACTACTACTCAAGAGTAGACTAGAACCGTTGAAGTTCTATTTTCATATCTTAAGTCATTTTTAAATGAAAAGCATAGTAAAATAAATTAATGAACTGTCATTATATCCATTAATTCCAAAAGTAGTAGATATGTCACATATTTCAGAAAAAGGGATCATCTCTTAGAGTCTCTATTTATAAGAAGCTTCAAAAAAAGACTCGAGGCAGAAGAAAGTGATATAATTTGTTTTCAAGAAGATAATGGTGATATCATCATAAGAGTCCTAAGGTAAGGTGGGAAACAAATTGCTTTACACTGAACAAAGAAATTTATAAAACTATAATTGAGTTTCACTCATCTCTCTTAATCTCAATTTTTGTGTGGGAAAAAGTGGATTATCAAGAATTGGGCTGCAACAATACAAGATAGCCAGATAACACAAAATACTTGTATACGCCGTTTAACAAACACTTATATCTATTCGGGGAGCAATCCTGGTTTGGCATTTATTAGGTTGTTGGCAAGCAATTGCTCCCACCCATCCTCTTCGAAATTCATGAATATCTTTAAAATATAGATTTCTGAATTGTCATCGAATTGACCAACAAAAGTAATTGGTTTCCTTTCAAAGCAAGTTGTTGGATAAACCAGGAAGAGTCTTTTTGAATTTATTTTTTTAGCATACGCAAACATTTGGTACATATCCGTAGAAACTATTCCGGCTCTCTTTTCAACCTTACTATTGGCAAGTTCTAACTGATCGATCGGCTTGTATTTGGTATCCATTATTATGGGGTCCTTGTCTCGTTTAGTTAGTACTATGTCTGGAATGAGCTCGAACTTTTTATTCTTCAGCAGGTACCACTTTTTCCTTCGTTGTTCCAGTACATCATACTCTGGTAAAAGTGCCCCTTTATTTCTCTCTAGAAACACTGCGAAGAATTTCTCAAAAAGTCTGTTCATGTTAATCAACAATGTGGGGACATTGAACCCACCTTGCTCTATTAACAGTGAAGTCTTTTCTACTATAACCTTACCAAGTAGGTAGGAGTTTTGGAATCGTTTATCTATTCGATTAAAAGATTTAATGTAGGATAGTAATTCATTGTTGGACATTGGTTCGTTTTCATCAAGAATTGATATCACCCTCATTGCCTTCATTTTGTTACCCCTTACGTTGGACATTTTGGCAATTTTTCTACACACAGAAAGGTAAAAGCGATTCAATTCGTTTAAATGACCATATTCAAAGACTTTAAGATGAAAAATTAACTTATTTAATTCATACGCCTGCTTTTCTAAAGATAGAGAACCGCGAAGATTGACATCTTGGAGGTCTTTCTGAGAATAATCCATGTAGAGACCTCTTTCAAGTTCAGAAAGAACACTCGATAGATACAGGTGGAACAAGATTTCGTGCAGGGGCCATTTGTCTTCTTGTGACATGCTTGACAAAAAGTCATCTGGTAGTTTCCATTGGCCACTATAAGACATAAGGGTCAGTAGACTTTTACGAGCAGTGATTTCGTTTTCTTGAAATCCTCTTCTGGGGTCAAACACTTTGGGGAGGATCTCCAATCCTTGATCAAAATGTGAAATGAATCCGCAATAGTTTTTAAATTGGACGCCCGATGAAGTAGCTTCAAGAAATTCATGTTCCGTTATCTTTTTCTTCTTTAACTCAACGCTTAACTGGATAAGCCATTCCTGAAAAATTCGCTTCTTTGATAAAGTTGGGGCAAACACCCATTCATTGTATTCATATATCGTTTCAATTTCCACCATTTTCCCCCTTTGATAGAATCTCTCTCATTCTTTCTGATGTTTTTATATACCCAACAATGGTTTCAATTTCGTCAAAATTTTCATTTGGGAAAACGGCAGCCATTAAGGCTCTCTTTCCATTAGAGTTTCCATAGTACCAATCATCCAATGTTGGAGAAATTTTTTCGTCCCATACTTCTTTTAACTCCTCGAAATTATGTATCCCCAGAAAGAAAGCATGCCCCATTTGAAAATCTGGCCCAAAATCTCCTGATAATTGCCCATTTAACCGCTCAAAGAACGCGATCAGAACATGTTTCATTTCTTCCGTCACATCATCCTGCAAATCTAACGCAGTAGAATCCGGCGGTACCATTCTAAATGAGAACCTTCTCCTCAATGCATGATCCAGAAGCGATATTGACCGATCTGTTGAATTCATAGTCCCGATGATATACAAGTTATTAGGTACACCGAACTCTTCTCCAGAATATTGTAGACGTATCTTTGTTTCCTCGACATTGCCAATCCTTCTTTCCTTTTCTAAAAGTGTAATGAGTTCGCCAAATATTCTTGAGATATCACCACGATTGATTTCATCTATTACCAACACAAATCTTTCATTTTGCTTAGTTCTGGCTTTAATTGCTAGTTCCTTAAATAGCTTGTTCTTAATAGGATATTCTACTTGACCTTGTTCAACTTCTGCAACTATGCCTTCAATAAAATTTTCATAGGAATATGATTTGTGAAAAGTAACCATTTCTATGTTATTCAAGTGTTTCGGCCCTACAATAGCTAGGGCAAGTTCAATGGCTGCTCTCGTCTTGCCTGTACCTACCGGCCCGTAGAGAATTAAATTTAGCGGGGTTTTTAATGCTTCTTCACTTGGCCTTTCTTGTTCAAACTCTTGTGCGCTTCCATCGTTTGAGATTTCTATACTGCCTATTTGTCGAGCACCTATTCGTATTGCTTCTCTTGCCATGGCTTCTGGAACTTCCTTGAGATAAGTCTGTTCTATGTTTATCCCAACATCTCTTGCATTTACTAACGTTGAGAACTGGGTGAACCCTTTCAAGTGCACTAGCCAAAAGTATTCATGGTTGTTTAACCACTCTTGGGAAAATGACTTAAATTCATCATTCCAATAAGGTTCATTGATTAGAAAATCGACTAATTGATCCTTTGTCTGCCGTTTAGGTGAAGAAGATACAATGGAGTAACCTACTAATTTCATTCGCAAGTTATTTGGGGTCCTTGACCTTCTGGATCTGTAATGAAGAACTATGTCGCCTTCTGTTAATAGTAAAGAGAACCTATTCCAGCTGCTGCCTTCGGGCCACC
>JAJYDZ010000318.1 GCA_021790415.1 Thermoplasmata archaeon
TAATTTCGTAACCGTCTAAATCTATTTCAGAATCCGGTAATGATGATTCTTCAATTATTAATTCCATTCTAATGCGATCCATAATATTGAAGCCATTTTCCTTAAGTATATCGCGAAAATTATTAGGTTCGTTGAAAATGCCATTCATTACCAGTGTCTTGTGCAGCCTATCTGCTTCATTGGAAAGCCACTTCAGAAGATTGGTAATCTTTTCATCACCTATTTCCCCAGTTTCAAATCCCAAGGTGGAATACATCCTGTCGTCACCATTTGTGGGAAGGATAAAAAAAGCATATGCGGATGCTTTCCCATTCGAAAGGATGACTCGTGATGGTATCTTATTTTCCATAAGGAGAGGGATCAGTTCATCATATGACTCTGAAATATTTTCTTGAGGATATAACTTCTGTTGCCATTCAATATGGTCCTTCAGTATAGATTGCCAATCCAGCTTTTTGTTGGTGAGATCCATATTAATGCTAAGGCAAATCCTATATTAATTTGATTCGCATAGAGAAAGATATGCAAGATGAAGAGAGAACCCAGAAATTCAATGACTTATCTGTCAAATATTCTCAATATTACAAAGGTAAGATCATGATCGTTCCAAAGGTACCAATCCGGAAACTCTCTGATTTTTCCTACTGGTATACGCCAGGCATCGCTGAGGTATCCAGACGTATAGCGAAGGATGCTGACCTTTCTTTCGATCTGACAGGAAGATGGAATTCAATAGCCATTCTAACAGATGGAACAAGAGTTCTTGGAATAGGGAATGTGGGGCCTGAAGCAGCTATGCCTGTAATGGAAGGCAAAGCGATGATCTTTAACTACCTGGGAGGTGTCAATGCCACTCCAATACCGATCAGAACAAAAACAAAGGAGGAATTCATAACTGTAGCAAAGGCACTTGAACCTTCATTTGGTGGGTATAATCTGGAGGACATTGAAAGCCCAAAGTGCTTTTATGTACTTAGGGATTTGCAGAAAGAGTTGAATATACCTGCATGGCATGATGACCAACTGGGAACTGCATGTATAATTCTTGCCGGAGTTATTAATTCTTTAAGGCTCGCCGGGAAGAAGATTCCAGACTCAAGGGTTGTTTTCATAGGATCCGGCGCTGCAAATATAGCCGCTGCAAACCTGCTTATAAATGCAGGCTTCAAGGCCGGCAACCTCGTCCTTGTGGACTCTAAGGGCATCCTTGAACCTGAAAGGGATGATATTGACTCACTCATGGTAAACAACCCATGGAAATATGACCTTGCGCTCAGCACTAATTCTGAACGCTTAAAGGGAGGGATCCTGGAATCGATGAAAGGTGCTGATATTGTAGTATCGGCAGCAAGATCTGATCCAAACACGATAAAGCAGGAATGGATAAAGTCAATGAATGATTATCCGGTAATTTTTGCACTTGCAAACCCGGTACCTGAAATCTGGCCTCATGTTGCAAAGGAGGGTGGAGCAAGGATTGTGGCTACTGGAAGGGGTGACTTCCCAAACCAGATCAATAACAGCTTGGTTTTTCCTGGAGTTTTCAGGGGAGTCCTGGACTCCAGATCAAAGGGGGTAAATTTTTCAATAATGGTCAAGGCATCTTATGAAATTGCTGATTTTATAGAGAATCCGGATAATGATAATATTGTTCCGAAGATGACTGATCTTGAACTTTACCCTCGCGTGGCTTCGGCAGTAGCAAAAGCTACATCGGATGAAGGGCTGGCGAGAAAAACTGGAAGCAAGCAAAAATTCTATGATACAGCCAAAGAGATTATAGAAGAGAATCGAAGAATATTTCAGAGTATAATGGATAGTAATTTGATAAAAGCATTGCCGGGTGATTGAAAGATGAAAAATGAAAAGAAAATGAAAATTGAGGTAAGAGATGCAGGCGGAGAAGATTTGAAACAGTTTCTTGGTCTGATAGAGAGAATGAAGAGACTCAACGGTGAGTTTGATCCCCTTTTCACTATTGATGAAACAAAAAGGGCGGATGCCGAGAATTTTTATGGGAAGTGCATAGAGGACAAAGAAAATTACATAGTGATAATTGCAGAGTTTAACAAGAATATTGTAGGTATCCTAAAGGCAGAAATCCGGAGGAGGGTTTATTATAATCCAGATAAGGAAGCAAGGATAATTGATCTCTATATCATGCCGGAATATAGAAGAAAAAAAGTTGGTGGTGTGCTCCTTGACTATTTCTATCTGAAACTGGAGAAATTGGGCATTGAAATTGTTACAGCAGAGTTTCCTGCTTTGAATCTGATCGCCCTTAATTTCTATAAAAAAATTGGCTATAGGAATGTATCATCAGTCATGGGTACCTCGATCAGTTTACAAAGAAAAAAATAGAAGTTTCAATTCTTACTGAAGTCACTATCATTTTGTGGTGACTTCAACCCTCCCGTCAGCAGATAGATGATTGTTACGTTCCCTTGTTCACTAAATTGAGTTTTTTAGATTTACCCAGAGAAAACGGAAATTATCCTAGGTTTCTAGTTCCCGTATTGTATTCCCAAACCTGCCACCATGATTCATCAAGATGGTATGGTTGCGAAGTGAAGTGAAATATTCCTATTGACAGCGTGATTGTAAATGTAATGTTTTCATAGAATGTGAAGTTTCCCTGATTGACTGCCTTGTACACTGGGGTGCAATGCGCCAAGTTACAACCGCCATTAAGATATCCGTATATATACAAATCAAAAATTGAGGCATACGGTCCATTACCCGTTGAGTATTGACCATATGGTCCAAAACTATCATTCTTGTTGGTTCCGTTCTTATACAGCGGGTGGTTAATTGATACTGAAATATTTTGAACGGTAACCACCGGATTGTTGTATGGAGAATGAATTGACAAATAGTTTGACATGCAGAGCCTACTATTAAAGCTACAGCGTGCAGTTGAAGTGTCAGTACCATTAGCAGATGAGATATTCAAATAATGACAAGTGAATCCAGGCTCCATATTATATACAAGTGAAATCCTGTTTCCCAGATAGGTATAATTCAGATTCTTGTGTATGACAAAGGACAAACCGACGATACCAGAAGTATTAGTGGAAACTTGAGATATTCCCCGCGGTTCCGTAGTATACTCATAGAATGTTATGGATGCAAATGCTATGATGGAAATAAGCACAACTGCTCCTATCTTTTTCATTTTATTGTTTATTTTTATCACCCTTCCATTGGCATATATATTTGCATCGACGTTGCAACAGTGTATGACGGTCCGTTAGATCCGCCAACGTCGACATAATCGTTACTTTTAAGGGAATAATATACCTTAGCTCCGCCATTAGTACCGCAAAAACCATGAGAAATAGGAACAATTGTTGCACTTGTAGTGTATGTGAAGAGATTAAGGAAATACTGATCTGGATCAGGCGTATATGAATTCAATGGTTCAAGGAG
>JAJYDZ010000319.1 GCA_021790415.1 Thermoplasmata archaeon
CGCCGCTTCCTTCACCGATACCAATCATGGCTGAACCTTTATTCTTAGTTATGGTCATTAAGTCGTTGTAATCAAGATTTATTAGACTGGTTTTTGTAACAAGTTCAATTATTCCCGTTATCTCTTCAACAAGAACGGAATCTGCGAATTTAAAAGCCTCTTCCATGGACATTTTTGGAGTCTGCATCAGAACTCGGTCATTGGGAATTGCCACTATTGTATCTGAATACTGTGCCAATTTTTCAAGTCCGCGTTGAGCATTTTCCATTCTAACCTTACCTTCAGATGAAAATGGAAGTGTTACTATGGAAATAACCAGAGCTCCAGATTCTTTTGCTAATTTAGCAACAACTGGTGAGGTACCTGTACCTGTTCCTCCCCCCATTCCGCATGTGATAAACACAATGTCAGATCTCCCCACAATCTTCTTCATTAGATCCAAATCCTCTATTGCTGAATCTTCTCCCAACTGTGGATCGGCTCCTGCTCCAAGTCCCCTTGTTACATTCTTCCCTATAAGAGCCTTTACCGGGGTTTTCATGGTCATTAAATGGTTAGCATCTGTATTTAATGCAATTAACTTTGCTTCGTTGAAACCTTCTATGGCAAGTCTGTTTACAGTGTTAGAACCTGCACCGCCACATCCGATTACCTTTACTCTAATCCTGAGCTCCATGGCAAGTCTGTCAATTTCGTCGTCTTCAGGACAACGCATGTTTTCTTCAATGGAATAGCTTGGTGTGCTCTCATCTTTTGCAGCTGACATATACAATAGATCAACTATGTCTTTCATATGTCTGACATAACAAGAACAATATATAAACTTTTTCTATTGATGATGTGTTTTATTCAATAATTCTATAGGAATATACAAATGACATTTGTCATACAACATTTCTATCTCTCATTCAAATGAAGCAATTAAGCGTTAAATATCTTAGAAACTTCTAGCAATTGTATGTTAAACAATATATTGCAGGAAAAGGGTGCCATAAAATTGGGAGAATTTACTCTCACATCGGGGAAAAAATCGAATTTTTACGTAGACATAAAGGATGCATGCACTGATCCGGAAGTTTTGAAAATAATCGTTGATGAAATGGAAAAGAAGGTGACTTCCGGGGCAGTCGCTGGGGTTGAACTTGGCGCAGTACCCATACTAGTTGCCACAGCCTTTAAAATGGGTATTCCATATTTCATCATTAGAAAGCAAAGCAACCATGGTATGAAGAAGCTTCTAATTGGAACGCCTGAGAACGGAATGAATATTGATATTATCGAAGATGTGGTTACTACCGGTGGTTCAGTTTTAAAAGCTGCCGAACTTCTTACATCAAGCGGAATGAAAATTGGAAAAATAATTACCGTTGTTGATCGGGAAGAGGGGGGTAAAGAGCTCCTTAAGGAGCACGGCCTAAAACTGGAGAGTCTTGTGAAAATATCTGAAGTTCTTAAAAAATAAAAGGGTAATAAATCACTTCATACAGGTTGTGAAACCTTGATGCCGAAAACACTATAATCACTTAGGATAAAAAGAGCTTAATACGACCGCAGGAAAACTCATCATGGAAAAGGCTCTTTGATTTATCAAACATGATGACAAGATTGCTTTTTTCTCTATTGATAAAATCATATATGTCCCAAAAAAACTCAAAAAGAGAACCTTTTATTTCAATCAATGTCAAAAAAGAAAGTTGAAGGTTTTTATTGTTAAATATGCAACACTTTATTCTAACTCATCGTGGAAATCTACACCATAAATTCAATTACAGCTAAAAACGATGTATAATTCTTCATATTGTCTTAAAGGACATCGTCTATTCTCCCCAGTTCTATTGGGGTGGTATTTGATCCAACTAAGGCTCCTTTTGAATTCGCAATGATGCACGACCCAACAAAAATACTTCCGTAATTAGCTGTTCCAATCTTTACTGGCACTTTGAAAAAGTCTTTTAAAAACTCAATCTCCTCATCGGTTGTTTCAGGATTAACAATCATCCCCTTGTTTGTCACAATGCTTCCAGATCCGACTGTCTTAATCCCACCTATTGATCTTCTTACTACTTCAACACCCAAGGCGTCGGAAATCAGCTTTTCGCTTTTCTTTGAAAAATCTTCATGAATTATTGCTCCATGATCATTGGTCACTATGTCATTGCCAACAGCGTTAATGCTGTCATCAATACTTACTATGTTTATATTTCTATCAGGAAGGAGTTCTCTCATAAATTCCGGAGGTACATTTCCATTTACCACAATCCCATTTTTATTCATGGTAAGAAGAACGCCTATTAATCCAGTATTATCCAGATAACATCTAACAGGATTTACTCCAAGAACCTCCTGGAAATCCTTATCGAGTTGAGGATCTGCGTTGGTTGGAATAAAAGCCAAATCCTCCCAAGTTCTGGCATTTATGCCAATAAAACTGTTGGTTAAAATTGAAATTTTTCTTATCATTTTATGGGAGGATAACTTCTGTTGTTCCTTCTTGAAGTTTGATTATTTTCACTGTTATATGGGAAGGTATCTTGTATTTGCCTTTCTTCCAAATTTCTTCATTGACTTTGTTATCAATCCAGATATTATCTCTCTCAGATTTTGTAAATCGTGCTACGAAGTCTTTTATTACCTCAATGGCAACATCTGCTCTTCTTGTTTTTGACGCCTTCTTTGCATCCCTAAGGGGTATATTCAGGATCAATTCTGTTGAATATTGATTTTCTACCATGTCAATCTACCTAAAGTTTTAAACTTCCCTTTCTCCAGTTTCTTCTTTTGGAGTTCTGGGTAAATTTTCTGTCAGTTCTCATCATAACCCATCCGGGAACTCTTCTGTTTGAGTTTATCTTCTTCATTAATCTAATCTTTCTCCCAAACTCTTTATTTCTGCTCATTTGTTTCTCCTCTCTATTTTTGTTTCTCTCCTTGTCTCATTCATTTTTGAAAGTATATCCCTAATTTCGGGGTCTGTTATTATTCTATTTATTCTCCCCATGCCGTACAGTTGTATCAACTGGTTTTCAACATTTTCTGCAAGATCAGGTTTCACCAGTCTCACGTTGGCAAGTCTTTCTCTTGCCTCTGGGTCCAGTATTTGCCTTAGTATTTGTTGTCTTCTGGCTCTTTCGGCTTCCTGAGCTTTTTGCTGTTCATCGCTCATCTGCCTTTCGGAATTTGAGCGTTGAATCTCTTCCATTTTTTTTCGTCTTAGTTGTTCTAGCTCATCATCCCCTTCCATGGGACACCTCTAAAGATATTTCTTAAGATCTGGATTCTTTTCTACCATTTGTTTCATTACTTTAGTTGAAGTTTTTTCAATGAGGGACATTCCTTTAGGTGACAGAGTCCTACCTTTTGAATCCTTTTTCACATACCCCATTGATTCAAGTGTGTTTAGCATATG
>JAJYDZ010000320.1 GCA_021790415.1 Thermoplasmata archaeon
ATGCTACTTTTTTAAATTTCATAAGCTCAACAAAACAACTTAAGGAAACATATTTTCTGATGGCTTCAATTGATCAAAATGTTACCTTAGGTTCTTTTATCAACAGTCCAAAGGATTCAATTCTCAATTATACAATAAATTCAATCAACAAAGAGTTAACTGCAAATAAAGCAGAAAGCTATTTTATAACAGTTGTTCTTGGAGTAACAATACCTCACTTAATAGGCTTATCATTTAACATTAGTCAACCTGCAATATCCCAGCAAATTGATGATATAACAACTCCATTGGTTGTAACTGCTGCATATAGGGAGTTTTATGGAAATCCTCTTATTACAATTAATAAAAATGCAATTACAGGATTCATTCAATATCTTACTAATGTTTCTGCACAAAAAGCATATAGTGTTTATATCTATAATTACACCCTGTTTGAACAGCCTGTAATGCCCAGTTCATATGCGATGTCACAGCTCGTGGGTATAGGGTATTCAACAACATTGATTGTTATAAACATAAACCAATCATACAACACAACAAATTGCAATGAAATTACAGGTATATCTAACAATATCCAAAAAAACATTTCAAATTCATCTGTTATAGTAACAGGCAGTGAAACATTGAATGGGCAAATAAATAATGAGGTTACTACAGGTCTTGTGGAAGCTCTTGGTATTGGAATATTCCTTTCAATATTGATTGTAGGTTTATATTTCAGATCTGTAAAGGCAGCTTTCATGCCTCTTCTTATTTTTATCTTTTCAGCCTTAATCGCATTGGGGTTGAACGGGTTACTTTACCAGTATGTATTGCACACCCAGATTTCATTCATAACTCCAACGCTTCTCCTCCTTCTGTTATTGGGACTTACAAGTGATTATGTTGTTTATATAATGGCAAGATACAGAAAAGAACTGGCAGAGGGTCAGGAGCATCCCACTGTCGTCTCTTCAAGATGGGCCGGTCATGCAGTTTTTACATCAGGACTAACTGTTGTTATTTCCTATATCGTTCTATGGTTATCCCATGTTCCCATTTTCAGTGATTCAGGTCTCACAAACGCGATTGGAGTAACAACATCAATTATCCTCGCAAATACGCTATTGCTTGCAATTCTTCATCGATATGGAAGAAAAATTCTGAACATCAAGGGAGGCAAGGAATATACAGGAGCGCCTGCCCAGAAACTGATGACAAAGGTTGGTCAATTCTCAACGGGAAGAAAGAACACTCTTATTGTTATATTCATAATTGTATCAATATCAGCACTTACATTCTATTTTATAACACCAACAAACATAGATATATTTAAACTCATACCGCAAAGCTCTGGGATTCAATCCATAGAGGCTGTCAATGCATCATTTGGTGGAGATTTCTTTGATCGATCGTTCATAGTGGTTCATTTTGCACAACCTCTGATTAATCAAAATGGTTCATTTAATCTGGCTGAGATGCAGAAACTGTCAATCATAGAAAATACGACCGCGCATATGTCCGGTATTCAGGGTATATTTGGGCCTACATATCCCTATGGGAATTTTATATCTTTATCTACCATGCAATCGTACCCTAACAGTACTGCTCAATTGTATCTGAATCAGAGTCGTTCATTTATTGGCGCAAATTCGAGATATGCGGAGATCGTTTTCGAAACTTCTTCCCTTGCTTGGACTAATCCTGCTTCAATAACAGTTAACAACCTTAATAATGCGCTTTCTGCGAATACAAGCAGTCTTGGTTATACATACAATATAGGAGGTCTAACTGAAGGATTTTCAAATGCTTATTCAGTTACCGCTTCATCATTCGCTGAAATGATACCAATTCTCGCAATAGCCATATTTATAATTCTGCTAATTCAGTTAAGTTCCGTTTTAACGCCCATCAGGTTGATTCTAATGGTTATAGCATCAGTCATTATGTCACTGTCAATTTCATATATACTCTTCCATTATATTCAGCACCTTCCCTTGATTATATTTATGCCAATGTTCGCTTTCATAACATTATTGGCGGTGGGCCTAGATTATGATATCTTCATGATATCAAGAGTAAAGGAAGAGGTAATTAAGGGTAAGACTGAGAAAGAGGCAATAATTATTTCCGTAAAGGAGAATGGTGGGGTTATTGTCACTCTAGGAGCAGTGTTGGCAGTTACATTTGGCTCATTATACATTAGCACATTAGGTATTATTCAGGAAATTGGAATGAGTCTTGCCATTGGTGTCCTCGTAGATACATTCATAACTTGGCCATTCTTTGTTCCCGCAGTGATGCTTATGTTGAAAAAATATAACTGGTGGCCATCCAAAATTGGAGGAAACAAGCAATGAATATATAATATTCATTCCACTTATCCATTTATTCAAGATTTTTTGGTGAAATTGATTGGATAGCAAAAAGAGAGCTTTAATCATCGGAAGTGGAATATTAGGAAATACTATTGCTTTCTGGATTTCTAGAAACCCAAAGGTCGATGTAACTGTTATGGAAAAAGAAGCAGATACTTCCCTTCATACAACATCTAGAAATACAGGTATGATCCACAGACCCTTTTATATGAATCCCGAAAAAAAAGCTATTTTGGCAAAATCAGCATCCATATCTTATCATCTATGGAAGACGTTTGCAAGGGATTTCAATATGCCATGGAATGAAGTTGGTACATTGGAAGTGGCAAAAAATGAACCACAGGTAAAAACACTGGAAAAGTACTCGAAATGGGCAATTAAGAACGGATTGGAATAAAAAGACATTGTCCTTCTCAATAAAGAGGAGGTCAATAATCTTGAAAAAAACGTTATTGCTCCCGGTGGTATTCTTTCCAGGACTGATACATCTACAGATTATGGGATTCTTTCAAGAAAAATATCAGAGATCAACAGAAAGAATGGGGTCAAATATCTGTTTAACGCAAACGTTAGGCGTATTGAAGATGAAAGGCAGTATATTGTGTATTCAGTTAATGGCTCAGAAAAGGAAGAGAAAATGAACTATGACCTCATTATAAATGCTGCAGGTAACAGGTCAATAGATCTGGCTCATCAGGTAGGTATCCACAAAGATATTTCCATTCTTTACTTCAGGGGAGAATATTGGAAAGTCGATAAAGACCTCAAAGGTTTCGTAGAGCGAAATATCTATTCGGTCGCAGATAACCCTGAATTTCCATTCCTTGATCCACATTTAATTATAAGGCCGGATGGTTCCCTGGAAATAGGTCCAAATGCTGTACCCGTAGGAGGGCCATATTCATATCGTGAAGGGAAGACGAAGAGTTTTCAGATTTTGCCATTACTCAAAAGGCCTCTTTCTCCAAAACTGAGCCTTTTCTTCAATTCTCAATTCTTGAATCTTGCAATGGGTGAATGGGCATCATCCATCAGTCAGA
>JAJYDZ010000003.1 GCA_021790415.1 Thermoplasmata archaeon
CAATAGGAAAGCTACAATTTATGCTCTTCTTGCAGGAGCAACTTATGGGGCCCTTCAGCTTTCCTGGCAGGGACATGCTTACATTCTTGCTATTGTTACTATATATGTAGTTATCCAGTTGATCGTGAACCTGTTCCTTTCAAGGAACAATGAATATCTCGTTTATGTAAGTTTTATATTTGTCGCGATTTCATTCTCTATGAGTGCTTATTATTATTACGCTGCAAACAATGCCCCAAGTGCATGGTTTGTCCCCCCACTTTACATAGGATTGGGAATGATATTAATATCTGTTATTATGAGTATAGCGGGTAGAAAACCATGGATCATTTCAATTCCAGTAATGATTCTCTTTATAGGTGCTACTCTCGCCGGTCTTTACAAATTTGCACCTCATATTTTCAATGAAATCATATCGGGAGAGGGGTATTTCATAAAGAATAGGGTTTATCAGACAATAGCTGAAGCTCAATCACCACCTCTCGGACAGTACATTGGAGGGTTTGGGGTTGCACAGTTTATACTTGGCATTGCCGGTTTTGCTTATGTTACCTATTCATTCGTTAAACAAAAATCTGATTCCCTTCTTTTGCTTCTAGTGTTTAGTGGAGTTTCAATATATATGAGTTTTGCAGCAGCTAGATTCAATGTAACTGCAGCACCAAGTTATGCTATACTTGGAGCAGCGCTCCTTGCATATTTCTCCAATCTGCTCAAATTGGACAAAAATGTTAGTGAAGACAGAATTAAAAGAACATATAGAAGAAGTAAGGCCCTTACAGGAAATATTAAATGGCTTCAAGCTGCATTTGTATTTTTAATCGCGTTTGGAATTCTCATACCCTCCGGTCTCGGAGTTGTTTCAGCTGCGGTTCCCGGAAACTCTGCAACTTCAGTGAATCATGAGGTTTATAACGCACTACCGTCATTTTTGAAACCAACTTCTTATCTTGCTAACCAGAGCGCATATTTTGGCACAACTGGTTCATTTATCACCAATTCAACAACTCCTTTATCAAAATCCCTTGCATGGCTTGCTACACAACAGCAAAATCTCTCACTTGCAGAGAAACCTGCTTATGTCAACTGGTGGGATTACGGTTTCCAGGAGTTAAGTCAGGGCAAACATCCAACAGTTGCAGATGACTTTCAGCAGGCATATCAGGTTGCCGGGCAAATACTCCTTTCCCAAAATCAGTCACAGATAATTGCTCTTCTGTCTGCAAGACTGATGCAGGCTTCATTACTGCAGAACAATGGACAGTTTACACCCGTAATGAAAAGTGCTCTCTCTGAATACCTGAATGCATCAGAAATAAATACTCTTCAGAGTATTTATAACAATCCACTACAGGATGTTCCATGGATACTGAACAATGCTTCTGTATATGGACAATTCATTCCATCAATTTCATCTACGAACGCATATTTTGCCTTAATTAAAGGACAGTTGGCATCAAAAGTGAGTCTGACTAATCTGGTAAATTTATATCAGAATCTGCAAAGTGTGACAGGGTGGAGCATTCAATATATACAGGCTGACCATTCACTTTTCCCTCTTAACGGTCTGAACACAGGTATATTCTATGCACCCGCTTATCTTACTGACACGCCATCATACATAACTCCCGGAGGAGGTGTTGTTCCAACTGCATATTACCAGATTTTCGCGCAGACTCCAAATGGTACTTATCCATTAAACCAACTTCCTACAAACCTGATTCCAACAGGGTACACAATTCAATACACACCAGCATTCTATAACACGACCTTGTACAGGGCAATGATAGGAATACCTCCATCTGCAGTAGGCCATACACAAGGAATTCCCGGTCTAACATTTGGAACAACGAAATATACTATGCAACCTGCCTGGAATATGAGCAATTTTGAGTTGGTATATGATGGTGTCCCCTATAATCCATATAAAAACTTTAGCGCACATCCAAACGCCTTCAAGATTCTACCTATCCAGCAGGCTTACAATCTTCAAAAGAATGGAGAAGGTACTGCCTTTATCTTTCCACAGGTTTCATCTATAATTCAGGGAACTGACCCAATTCTAAGATATTTCCCAGGAGCAATCGTAACAGGTCAGGTAAAGACGAATTCAGGAATACCTGAATCAGGCATAAGAGTAACTATACTGGATCAGTATGGAATACCTCACCAGACGGTTTTAACGAACTCAAATGGTTACTATAACATAACAGCACTTCCCGGAAATGATACCCTCATATACTCTTATGGAACGTTGAACTCACAAACTCTGGAAGGAAAAAATTTCCTCCATGCTATTGGATTTGCTATCTCAAACCAACAGGCAGAAAGAAAAGATCTGGCTCTGAACACTACCACAGGACTTCCTAACTACTATCTTGTTAAGAATTACCACGTAGGGAATTTCAACTCTACAGGTACTGTGGAAATTCAGAAACAAAATGGAATTAATGGAAAAAGTTTCAGCACAACCAAAGTAGAGAATGGAACTGTAATATTGCAGAATCATATATCCGGTCAGATATTCAACTTCAGCATCAATCATGGGTCATACAATGTAACTGGTATTCCACAGGGAAACTACACAGTATCTGTTTATTCTAACGGAATCACGTACCATAATATACAGGACAATGTTTACACTCCAAATTCTAACATTGGATATGCCATTAAAATACCGATGTCTCTCATACAGGTCAACCTCTCTTACAATGGTCAAAGGATTTCCGGTGCTACAGTTTATGCTGGAAAATACACTGCAACAACAAATAGCACAGGTACTGCACTCATGTACACTGTTAATGGATCATATTCTGTTTATGGAAAATTAGGAAACAGTATAACACAGATATCTGACGTTAATATTCCTGTGCTAGGGGAAAACCAAAGCCTAAATCTCTCACTATTACCCGCTGCGAGATTAACTATTAGCATTTCAAATCAGGGATTCACGCCTTCTGTATTAGACATCTACCAATCTTCATACTCACTAAATCAATTGCAACTTCAGAAAAATGGCAGTTTCTACACAGGTCTTGTTCCGTTAGGCTATTACAGTGTTTATGATACTTATGACAACATGACGGTACTTCAGGGTGTTAATTTAAATTCCTCCGGAACTTATACCTTACATGCATATTCCTCTGCCATCTTGAAAGTAAAAAATACCAATGAAAATCTAACACAGTTATCAGGATATCTCAGTCTCACTAATAGCCAGGGAACGATTATAAAATTAATTCAGGCATTAAATCAGAACATTTACCTTCCCGCAGGATTCACTTATACAATCTACTCTTCAGCATTTACAAGCACAACTGATTACGTTGCTACCTCAACTGTGAATCTTAATCAAAACACTCAAGCATATATAGATTTCCAGACAGCAAAAACAGTCCAGATAGGAATTTATAACCCTTCAGTTGCTGCTGTTTATGATAGCCAATCTTCGGTAAGTTCAGGAGTTGCAATGATAAATCTAAACGGTGGAGCTTATGGATCTGCAATTATTAATGCAAAAGGGAATACGCTGATTGCATACAATGCTCAATCCTTGTCCGGCTTCACCATGAAGGCATATTCAGAAGGTTTCTCAACTTCTACATTCACGGTCTCCACTCAGACTAACGCACCATTAAATCTTCAGAAATCCAATGTCTCTCTTAAATTCACTTCTGTGAATGGCGGTGCGCTACTTGATGGGAAAATCACACTTGTGGGTTATTCTAATTATACTTCCAATATCGTAAATGGAAAGGTTAGTTTTAATAATTTACCATACGGTTCGTATTTCCTGAAAATATTTGGAGGTAATCAGGTAATTTCCTCTTATCAGCGGATTCTTACTGTTTCAACAGGAGCATATTCGCAGTCATACAATTTTACCAGCCATGTTGTTTTCAACGTAAATGGTGTGCAATCTTTCAAGATTTTCAAAAATGGCACATTGATAAATGAAGTAAATGGAACTATTGCACCAGGAATTTATACTGTATATGAACTTGGAAATGGTCTACAATCCGGAATATCAACCTATAGGATAAACAATAACACAACAGTGAATGCCGTATTATACAACTCATATTGGCTTAATCTCACCAATAATTTGGGCATAAGCACAGGGAATTTACTGATAAATTCATCATCTGGCCTGATAAATCTTACATCAATGTCAAGTATTCTTCCGGAAGGATCTTACTCTGTTCATTATTATGACAATTTAGTAAATTCAACTGGCGAATTCAGAGTTTATCATAATATGACCATGTTATTGAAATCGAACATACAAAGCAACATTACTTTGAGTGTGGCCCCTTTCTTCACACAGGTGAATGGTCTAGCACTCTACTCGGGCTCTTCTATGGCAGCAATCAATGTCTCTTTCTACAAAAATAATTTGCTTGAAGGATGGACTTACACAACAGGATCTGGCCACTATAATTTCAGTCTCGCTAACGGAACTTATACCTTGTATGCGTACAGCAAATCAGCAATGGTTGCGTATCTGGGCCATGTCAGTATTGGGATCTTTCAGGATACTTCTACCAATAATGTATCTTTGGCATCTGCCAATTATATATATGTTTATACTTATGTCGGGCAAGCACCTAAAGCTGAGAATGTAAACTTGACAGTTTCAAATCTTGGAATATCAACTACCTCAGGTACTGGAATTCTCCTTCCTGCGAAAAATATCACATTTACATCATACACTTCGAATACTCTTACAGTGAACAATTACACATTTTCCAACGAGTATCAGTCATCAATTACAATATACACGAATAAAACACAATCACTTAGCCTGATACTTGAAAAGGTGATTAATGGAAACGTTTCAATCAAGCAGAATTATGTTGCGCAAAACGTAACAGAATTTTCAGCATTCTCCTATAATCTAAACATAACAAATCTTCTCACAACAGAGACTAACCTTACATTATCATCTGGAAGCAGTGATTGGAATATCACTTTTAATACTAGTACATTGAAAAATCTCGGTATTAACAGAACTGCATATGTTAAAGCCAACATTAAAAATGTCAATACTGTGCCCTCAGGTGTAAATGAGATACCAATATTGGTCAGCTACAATGGTGGATCGCTAACGGATAATGTAAAGGTCAATATGAGTGTAAATTATTCAGCCTCATTAAACATTTCAACTGACTTTGCTGCATTTGATGGTGGAAACATAACATACAGTGCTATATTGAAAAACACGGGAAACACGAACGAAACTTTAAATCTTTCAAACAACATCTATTCTAAATATAACTGGCAGGTTGTGTTCAGTATTAATGGAAAGATTGTGAACTCAACAAATCTATCCTACGGGCAGTCAAAGAATCTCATCATCACACTGGTACCTGAATCCAATTACTATAACAGTGCATTCAACTTTACTGTACAATACAGTATATATCAACTGAACAGTTCGGCAGTCCATTCAGAAAACCTGTATGTGTCGTTCCCAAATCTTGGGGGACTGTACAACACAGCCAAAGGCGGAAACATTATTGCAAATTACACAGGCAATCCTATATCAACAATTGAAATTGGAATAATGGTT
Source organism: Thermoplasmata archaeon (assembly GCA_021790415.1). The sequence goes on from JAJYDZ010000003.1 coordinate 5,573, forward strand.
ATCGTTGTAGCGGTGATTGGTGGACTTGCAGGTGTAGCATTCAGAGGGAGGAAAAACAGATGAACTACAAATTTTTAATTTCAACAATTTGTGTATCACTGATTGTCATGTCAATACCGCTGGCATTTGCAGAGCCTTCACATGCTACTAACGGCTCATTCAATGTCACTGTATCTCATCCATCAAGTGTATATAAAAACGAAAGATTTCAGATATTCTTTAATGAATCACAGGGTTTTTCAAACTATACAGCCACTATCTATACTGCAGCAGAATATGCCATAGGCCTATCCGCTGGAGGAAACTCACACGAACTTTCGAAAAGTGGATTCTTTGAGTTCAATATCACGGCACCAGATGCAGCAAATCAATCCGTATATATCACAATCTATGCCACTGCAACCTACGGTTCTGTTGAAGTCAGTAAAATTATCAATATTGCAATTCCTGTCTATGAGCCAATTACACTCAGCGCATATATCTCTAACATAGAATCTACAACATACAGTAATATGTCAATACAATTCATTCTTAACGGAGCAATCATTTCAACAAAGGTAGTATCACTAGGTCCCGGTGCGAGCAAGGAAATTACGGTGATTGAACCATCCAGCCTTTTGAATAACGGAATTAACACTCTTCAGGTCAAGATCTTGAATGGCTCCCTGTTCACTGGCGTAAAATCATCATACGTAAGTACATTTTATTATGGGACGCCTCCAAACTATGACTGGATATATTATATCTCAGGTGGAGTTGTTATATTCATGGTGTTCTTAGTGCTTGCCTCCGGCAAGAGGAAAACAGCTACTGGACAGCCAAAATGGAGATACAACAGGAAGAAAAAACAAAAGAAATCTTGATCAGATATTATTTAATGTACGGAACTCCTCTTCTATGAGTTCTCTTCTTTTCTTTACAGTCATGGAAGGGCCATTTTTTAGGAATATCTCTATATTTGCTATTCTTGCAGCTGAAAGGGCATTGTCATGCGTTTTATGGGGAAAACTTGTACCGGTTTCATTGACTATCTCAACATTCAAGCCAAGTGGTAAAATCTGCCTCAATATAAACTGCCTGTTAGGTTTATCTCCATTCCCTACCCTGATGGAACAGTATTCTGCCTCATAGTCTCCAATTAATCTTTCGACAGTGTTTCTTATTTGTCCCACATCAAAGAGTTCAAAGGCTTCAAGTACAACGTTATTTGAAGTGACTGCAATTCCCGGTTTAGGCCCAGGGTCTATTCCTATATATATGGTGTGAAATTTATCCCTGCCCATGAAGAATGAAAAACTTCTGCGAACAGCCCGAACTGGATCTTCCTGGAAAATCTGTTTCTCAGATATTCTGCTATCACCAGTTGAACTTAACACAACATCAACATTTTTCAAATCCTCGAAAATGTTTTCTATCGATATAAAATTAATTCCAAAATCCTTGAGTGCGCGGATCACGCCATAGTAAAACCTTGGGTTTTTAGTATATATTCCAAGCTTACCCATTCTATATGAATAATAGAACGTTGTATTTTAACCATGCGAGCGAGAAGCCCTTTCACAAAAGTAGCTTCATGCCCAACAATTGTCATACATGATATATTTTGTTCTACTGGTTATTTGGGGGAGGAGGAAGTCACCGTCTTTTGATGTTTTTAATCTGAATCCCAACCATTTCGTCCACAAGCTCAACAAACTGCTTCTCCCTTCCTCGGGGGATATTCCCGCCTGCAGCAATGTCATGGCCTCCGCCATTTCCTTCCACCTTGGTTGCACATTCTTTCATCACCTGGGATAGATTGAGTCCCATCTCAACCATCTTTCTTGTTCCTCTGCTGGATACAAGTGTGATCTTGTCTCCGGCATTGAATCCTATGACTGGTTTTGTCTGATCTGCAAGGTAGAGCATCAAAGTGCCAGAAATTGCGCCTGCCATCTCAGAGCCTGGCGCATAGAAAAACTGAATATTTTTGCTTTTTTCCATGGACTTGTATGATCTTGTGATATAATCTATTAGTTTAGTTTCGTATATTTTCCGGTTTTTTATCATTATTTCCTTGAGAGAGGTGTTGCCAATGAAATACTCAACTGGAATGGAATTGTCACCATTTTTAGCATTTGCATCTATGATAACTGAAAGTTCCGATGACGTGAATCCGTTGGAAAATATCATTTCATCTCTTTCAAGGTAGGACATTGCCTCGCTCTGGCACCCCTGGATCATGAGCCTGTATGAAAGGTGCTTTCCCAGCAACAGTTTTTCCTCATTCGTAAGGGACTCAGGTTTTCTTGTCCCATCAAGTTTCAGATCATTTAGAAGTGCTTCAACACCTTCTCTGGAACCTGTTAAGCCATTTATGAACGGATCTATGGAATATACAATTGAATCTATAAGTGTTTCACCATGCAGATTGAGGACATGCTTTTTTTCAATATTCTTTCCGAAGGCCTCAATGAGTCCCCTGTTTACCCCTTTAAACCCTTCCATGTCCTGTTTGTCTGCCATTGCTCCTGTGATCATGAATGGAAGAAGATCTGAATTCTCAGAATTCATAGCCACTGCAAAAATGAAGGCCATTGTGGCCCCACAGGCTTCTCTTGTTCCATCTATTCCATAATCTCTGGCATTTATGTTCAGAACACCATTTGGGCTGTCAGAATACAGGTGATGATCAAGAACCAGTATATTCTTCTCCCCAGAATCAAAATATTTTGCCTGGTCTGATCCACAGTCCACAAATATAGTGGGAAGATTCTTTTCTTCCTCGTATCTCTTGACCATACCTTCCCTGGACAAGTCCTTTACAAATCCAAGATGGAATCTCTTCCCTGCCCTGAGCATCGCATTGGTGAGAATAATGGCTGAACTTGTACCATCTCCATCATAGTGTGCCAGAATCCTGAAATAATCGAATTTGTCAAAAAATTCTCTTGCTTTGTCAAGAGAAGCAATAAAGTCTTTATTGATTATTTTGTCAAGCATTGGTATACTCACAATACTTTGTTGAGTTCCCAGCCTTTTGCAAGACGTCCCGTTCTCTTGTAGTACCTTACAAGTCTCAGCATCTTAGCCATTACAAGGCTTCTTCTCCTACTATTGCTGATATCCTTTTTGTTGAGGTTCATGTGTTTTGAGACTCTCTTGTATTTCGTTATAAGTGCAAGGAGATCTTCAGGAACTTCTGGTGCAATGTTATTTTCAGAAAGTACGTCGCCTATCTTCTTCTTGTTGATATATTTGAGCTTTGGAACACCATAGAGGTCCCTCAATTTTATACCTATCACTGATGCGGTAAGTCCATCTTTCCTCATCTGAACCACTGCTTCTTCAACCTCGCTCTGACTCATCTGTATCCAGTTGTGCTTCTCGCCGTAGAATGAGTTTCTTGACCCTGATTTTCCTTTTTTCCTAGTATGCATCTTCGCCATTGGAAATCACGTTTTTGATCCATATGAATAGCTTATTTATTAATATTGAGTTTAGAAATGTGGGCCTCCGAATGAATGAAGCATTCCTCTACTGTATGTATCTCTCTTTAAGTTTCAAATATTCAAGCGCATTTAAGTGAGCCATGGCACGGAATTCTGGACTATTTTTTCCTATCTTGCCGGGGACTCCCAGAACAAGGCTCCCTTCAGGGATAACACTATTCTGTAGAACAACTGCTCCAGCAGCAACAACGCTTCCTGAGCATATCCTGGCCCCATTCATCACAATGGCCCCCATTCCAATTATACAATCATCTTCGATTGTTGCACCGTGAACCACTGCATTATGTCCTATGGACACATATTTTCCAATTTTTATGGGATATTGTTCATCCACATGCATGGAAACATTGTCCTGCACATTGCTGAATGAATCTATACTGATCAATTCCGACTCGGTCCTGATGCTTGCAAAATCAAAAATGGAGCATTCATCTCCCAGCTCAATATTTCCCCTCAGGGAGGCAAGATGGGAAATATAGCAATTTTTTCCTGTTTTCAGAGGCATGATCATGTATGGTATGATCCATTAAAAAATAACTGTGCATTCGATCTGGGATCAGGCAATACTGCTGAAAACATGTCTTAAAGTTATATATCAAATTAGCAATCCTATGTCATGGCTCTCCCAGGCGAAGAGAACATTTACAGTATTCTGAAGCACAACATAGACCGATATCTTTCCTCGCGTTCAAAGGAGACCCGCAGGAAGATAACAGAAGAGATAATTTCTTCTCTGGAGCGTCTTCCTGAATCTTTCACTGCGGATAAGAATCTCTCCTCACAGCTTGAGGTTGTGGTCAGGGATATTTGGGAAAAACAAGACATTCATGATTCATCAGCAATTCGGAATTTTTACAGAGTGGATATGGAGAACCGAACTTTCCAGATATTTTATACAAAGTCACTGGTTATGGGGGGAGATTCTGCTGAAATAATGGCATTCCTAAAAGGCAAGTCCATAATAGCGAACATACCACAGGTAGTGGAAAACGTCATGGAAATGGGAAAAATTACATCCCAATGGGACTTTATCGTTATGTTTCTCTCCATGAATGGAATATATAATGAGACTGCATATCTGAAATATTCGGAAAATGCTTCCAAACTTATTACTGACATAATAATTGAAAACCTGAAAAGGAAAAATGCAACCAAGGAGACCATGGAATTCCTCAGAGCTATTTCCGCTGTTGATAACAGCCTTGAATACAAGATTGCTTATCTTGAGGCTCTTGGAGATAACAATGATATTCCTTCTCTGAAGAGCCACCTTAAAGCAATGGAATTGAACTGGATTGAAGATCTGGAGGACAGAGTCAGGCTGGCACTTCTGTTTGAAAAAGTTGGCATTTATGATGAATCCCTGAACCTTGCTAATGAGGCTCTCAATGAAAGACCAGGACACGAGGTATGCCTTGAATTGAAGATCAAGCTACTGTTCGAGCTTGGAAGAGATGAAGAGGTTATAGATCTTTTTCTCGACAGGCATTCAATATTGGAGAAGAGTGCAGAGAGCATGGGAATGTTCTTCAGGTCTGCAGAGAAAGTGAACAATTATGCTGCAGCAATATCTGTAATCGACAACAACAGGCAGTTAATTGAAAGGCATCAGGATCTTACAGTATGGGCTGTAAAATTTCTCGTAAAAGCAAAAAGGACTGATGAGGCAGAAAAACTTATGCATGAACTTCAGGGAAGCGCAATGTCCGACTCGGAGATGCTTAAACTCTCATCCCTTATAGAAAAAGGGAAAGGGAATATAGATTCTTTCGTGGAGAAATCCGAAAGATATCTTGTGGAAAACCCACATGATATCCAGTTCATAAGCACATATATTGCTGAGCTCCACAGAAAGGGAATGTTTCAGAAGATTGCCATGCTGTATGAATCATCCGGGGAGGAAATGTTTGGCAATGAACCAGAGACTCTGAAAAAAGTCCTGGAATCTATGCTTAGAATGAAGGTGTACGAGAAGGCTGGCCAGATACTCAACAGGATTCCATCGGAAAACCTGGATTCTGAAATTGCCATAGCAATTCTTGAAACAACAAGGGATGACACATCATTTTCCCAGTTGCAGAAGTATTCTGAAAAGAAAAATACAGGTCAATTTATGAGTGTTTTAAGAGATATTCTTTACACTGATACACTTACTGCGCCTGATGTCAGATTTGTAAAGGAGAATATGAACGACCAGAACGGACGAACAATTATGTACCTTTTTGCTAAAAAGGAGGAGTTGGAACAGATCACAAGTATAGAGATGAGTCCAACCATCAATGAAATACGAATGGAGATTGGAAAAAATAATCCAGAGAAAGACTGGAAGCAGTTCAATTTCCCTGTCACCAAGGCAAAAATCAGTTCTGGAGAATTTACGGCTGCCGGGAAGATGTTATCAGTGATGGATTCAGAAGCAGATCCGTATCTGCTGTATTACAGATCTCTTTATGAAAAGCATTTGGGACATATTACAAATTCAAGGTACAGCATTGAAAAGGCCATGGAAAAAATCAGGGCCACGCCATTTCTTGAAGCATATCTGCAGATAAACCACAATACAAATGCACAGCAAGCTCTCAGGATAATTGAAGAAATATCCAAGCTCAGAGGCCTTGAAGATTTTGATTTCACACCGGTCGAAAGCACATTCATTTCCAACAGTGACTTGGATGTTACTGCCAACTTATTGGATCTTTTAGAATACTCTGGAGTTGACAATATCTTTGCCTTAAGGCTAATGAGAGAAATAAAGATCAGAGACAACGATATTGAAGGCGCTATAGGAATAGACCAGAAAATAATCTCAAATGAGGTGGCGAAAGCTCAGGACATCATGAATTATGCAATGGACCTGAAACAGGGGAACAGGATGCCTGAAATGGAAATTCTGATCAAGAATGCTGAGGGTAAGAATATAGATATGGGCACATCCCTCATATTTGGTGATTTTTACCTGTCGAAAAGAGATTTTTCCTCTGCAATTTACTATTATGAAAAGGCTGCAGGACAGGGAAAGAAACGTGAAGACATACCCGGTTTGATAGAGGCGCTCATTGGGGATTCAAAGTTTGATGCCGCTCTGGAACTTATAGGGAAATTGCCAAACAAAACACCGTACATGATCAATCTTTATGCAGCAACAGAGAATGTGCAGGAAATCTCAAAAATAATGAAGAAGCTGAACCTGAAGAACGAAGAAGACAGGGATGCACTCACTATTGTAGTTGACAGGTACTGGTCAAACAAAATACTCAGGGAAAATGCAATCGAAAAAATCATGGTTCAGCCAGTACAGAATCCGGGCATTTCCATTGTTGAAAAACTTTTCGGGGACAGGAGGGCAGATGCCGCAATTCAACTATTGAGGAAAATTTCCAAAGAAACAAGGGACAGCCCTGAAGTCATATCACTGATGATCAGGATTCTTCCAGATATGGGGAAAATTGAAGAACTAAATGAATATCTGACTAAATTCTTCAATTCAAGAAAAGCGTTAAAGGACAAGAGAAAAGTGTTTCATGAAGCATGCATTGAACTTGAGAAATCAAGAATGTATGACATCATACTGAAACACTATCAGGATCATCCAAACCTTTTAGACAATGTTTCTGCAGGAATAATTGTATATTCTATGATTGAAAGAGGGTATTTCAATCATGCTGAAAACCTGCTGGCAAAGCTTCAGGGGTCTCTCATCAAAGGAGATGAATATGAAAAACTCACTTCACTTCTTAAAAAGAGCATGTATCTGGACAAAATCATAACTTATGCTGGAATGGTTCTGAAGAGAAGTTACAACCTTGGAAGAAGAATGGATAAGGGAGAGATCATCAGCACCACAAAAACAGATCCAATCATGGTGGATGACATAATGGAATTTCTGGCAACCCCGCCAGACACACATCTTTATCCGATTGAGTATCTTGAAAGAGTATCCTATGAACTGCTTAAGATAATCAATAGGAAATTGGGAATAAGCAGGATAGAGGAAATTGACATGTTCCATCTCTTCTTTGCATCCAATTTCAAGGATGTAAGGCTGTCTGTTGCCCTGTACTACTATATCAGGGATCTGTCAAAGCAACAGAAAGATCGGTTGACGGTTGATACAAAGGAAATTCTGGATTTAGCAAACAGATGCATAATGGAAAACCTGCCGGAAAACCCAATGATTTATAGTATAACGTTTGATATAGGCATAGGAAAGGCATACAGGGTTTATGCCAAGGCAAGGGAAATAAAGCAGGTTAACAGGGGGCCAGGATGGAGATATTAAACTTTGGAAAGACCAGAAATTCAAGCGAACTGGAAGATTTCACAATCGCAAGCCTGATCATAGGATTGGCATTTTCTATTGCACTTTCTGCGTATACAAATCAATTGTATGGCCCGAAATTCCTTCTGTTCTATCTTCCAGCAGGAATGCTTTCAGGAGTCAGCGCATTCGCACTTCATGAACTGGCACACAGGCAGATGGCCATAAGATATGGATTTCATGCCAGATTCAGGATGTGGCCCTTTGGCGTGTTATTTGCACTTGTGACCTCATTCTTTGGTTTCATATTTGCAGCTCCAGGGGCAACCGAAGTGTATAACGTAACAAGCCCGGAACTCTATGGCAAAATATCCGCAGCAGGGCCAATCACCAATACTGTTTTAGGACTGATATTTTTCTCAATAAGCATGTTTGTTGGAGGAACGCCGGGGCTCGTTCTTACAATTGCGGGTTCAGTGAATATTGCTCTTGCTTTCTTCAACCTTCTTCCAATTCCTCCTCTGGATGGTTACAAGGTTTTCAAGTGGGATACTACCATTTACCTGTTAATGTTCGTTTTCGCCATTCTGTTATTGATAGTACTTGACAGGGGTTTCTTCTGAACACAAATACTAATTAACCAATATTGCGATCTGAGGATGGTATAAATGGAATGCGAACTGTGTGGGCAAAAAAGCGAGAGACTGAAAAAAGTGAAGATTGACAGCGCCATAATGTCTGTATGCCAGAAATGCGAAAAATTTGGCATTCCTCTTGAAAACATGAGAGTTCAGAATGTTTCTCCACCACAGAAATCGGCAACTCCAGTGTTCATACCACAGGCCAGGGCTGTGCCAAAAGTTACCGGGGGAAATCATTCAAGAAATTTCCATAAAAAAAAGGATTCCGATATTGAAAACCTTGAGATTGTTCCGGATTTCAATGAACTCATTAAATCAGCAAGAACTAAGATTGGAATATCCCAGGAAGAGATGGCAGACAGGATGAAGGAGAAGCGAACGCTTATTGCTGCTATTGAAAGAGGCAGTATCAAGCCCGACATCAAAACAGCCCGAAAATTCGAATCTCTATTAAACATAAATATAGTTGAAAAGATATAATATTTAAATAATAACAAATATTTTTTAAAAAATAAGCATTCGATTTTTCATTGTGTCATAAGCACCTTTCGATAAACTATTAATAAAATATAATCATATGGAGCCATGGATGCTAATACGAAGATAGTGTCTATCTTTCTGATAATTTCCGTAATAGCAGGAATCATAAGTGAGTTCATTTTCAGGATTGCACTTACAAATTTCTATGCATCTTCTATAGGTCAGACGGACGCTATCTATGAATCCCCAATACTTGCAGCTGCACTTGCGTCAGGGTTGTTTACGCTTTTATTGTTATATTACCCGGTTTATAAGAAAGGTGTAAGGAACTACTCAGGAGATGATTTCAGATGAGCGAGAAAAATCACAACAACAAGATGAAAGCGGAGGCATTGTGGATCGTGGGCTTTATGGTTGTCTTAGCCTTTGCGGCAGGTCTTAATTTCTATATAACTTCCCAGAGCGATTTTAGCATAGCAACCAAAATGTCTGGTTCAAATCAAATACCAAAAAACAGCACACCCATTATAGTGGATGGTTACCAGTGGGCCTGGTCATTTACATATTATAACGCATCAGGCAAACAGACAAGCGTGGACAATCTCAATATAACTGTAAACCATACCTATACGTTTATAATTACTTCCACAGCTGGTTCACAATCAAATGCAGTAATTCACGATCTGTACATTCCTCAGTTTGGAATACAGGTTTATGCAGTTCCAGGCCAGAATAACACTATTACATTCACTCCTGTTAAAACAGGAACATTCGTTCTGGAATGCGTAGAATATTGTGGATATGAGCATTATCTTATGAGAGGCTATGTGACGGTGGTCGCCTGATGTCAGCTACAACCTTGCTCGTTGAAAGCTCCCTTGTACTTTCATTCTTCTTCATATTTCTCTTCCTGATGTATTACAAATATCTCTCGGTAAAGACAGAGGTTGATGTAGCAGCATTAAACGAGAATTATTACGATTATTCATCTTACCTCAGGGAAAAGAAAAAAGGTGGAGGCGCCATTTCTCCTCATTCCTTCATAATGAATGACAGCAAGAGCATTGGCATTCGTTATCTTATCACCAGCCTTATTTTCTTCTTCATTGCAGGAACTTTTGGTGTTATAATGAGGGTGAGCCTTGTGGAACCACAACCAACCTTATTTGCACACAGAGAAGTCATTTATGATATACTGACCACAGAACATGCAATTCTCATGATCTATATGTGGGCTATTGGAAGTGCCCTGGGTCTGGCTTATTATCTTATACCGAAGTTCATAAATATGAAATCAGACAGGTACGGAAACGCATCATCATGGGGATACTGGATATGGTTGATGGGTGGGCTTTTCATACTCTTCTCTAGAACTTCAACCAGATGGTATTATTATCCGCCACTGGCACTACAGCTAAATCCATACGGGGCTGGCGCAATGAACTGGCTCGCAGTTATAGGGCTTGAGTTCATTATGATCGGAGTCACCATTGCAGCAATCGTAATTGTCAGAAATATAATCTACGAGAGAAGTGATAGTATGCCTCTGTCCAAGATGCCGCTTTTCGTATGGTCCGTTCTTTTCACCCTGATCATGTTTCTTGCTTCAGCACCATTTCTCATGACAGCAATGGTCATGCTGTTCTATGATTTCTTCAATCCGGTATTCTTTACAGGTTCAAGCTCTTCGCCACTATATTTCACAGAACTTTTCTGGGTCTGGGGCCACCCTATTGTATACATCGCCATCCTTCCTCAGTTTGGGCTCATATATGAGATAATTCCAAAATTCACAGGAAATAAGGTTTACAGTTACTCTTCAGGCGTTATAGCACTTGGGCTTCTCCTTCCACTCTCTGAGCTCGTCTGGGGCCACCACCTAATGGAATCTGGTCTTGGGATTGAATGGGGCCTGTTCTTCTCAACAGCTTCATTCTTAGTGGTTATACCTTCTGCAATCACTGTTTTTAATTATATAGGAACCCTATGGACTTCGGAGAAAATCAGGCTTACGATACCAATGCTCTTCGTGATAAACGGCATAATGGACTTTGTGTTTGGAGGCATCACCGGTGTACTAACAGCAATTCTCCCCTTCAATGAACAGACACACGGGACTTACTGGGTTACAGGACATTTCCATTTTGTATTCATGGGGATTACTGTGGGTATCGCATTTGCAGCCATCTACATGATATGGCCCTCACTTACAGGAGGGAGGATTTACAGCAGGAGGCTGGCAGGATGGCATTTCGCATTTACATCTGTAGGA
>JAJYDZ010000321.1 GCA_021790415.1 Thermoplasmata archaeon
CATAGACGCTTCCAAAATATATGTTCAGTAGGAAAAATCCCGTGACAATGGTTGTGGAAGTGGATATCTGCTCAAATACTGCAAGCCTTTTAATTTTCCTGCCGGAGTAATTCCACAATTCTTCCGTGGCATCAGCGCTGTATTCATCACTTCTTCCAGACATTTCAGTCCACATAGGACTCTCAACAGATAGCCATCTGGACACAAGGACTATTGCAAGCACAATAGTGGTTATAGAAAAAATAAAAATTTTAGAAGCCTGTATGTCGAGACCATAAAATAATTCCACGAATGCTGTCACGAATACGCCAAAATTGGCCATGTTGGTTATGAACACGATATACTGGCTTCTCCTTGCAAATGAAACACTCTCTCCAACATATGCAAGTATAACTGTTTCGTCTCCACCCAATGCAAAATTTGCAATGAATACGGAGATGAAGAGCTCATAGAAGTTAAAGGATGCTATGGCTCCATACAGCCCAACAGCAGACAGGAATACCGTCAGTATGAATATCCTCTTCCTTCCATACCTGTCAGAAAACCTCCCCATTACTACGTTCCCCATGAAAAGTCCAGATGCAGCGACAAGTTTGTATCCATATCCATAGGGGCCAGAGTTTACCCATCCATAGACACTTGATGCAAGAAAAAGAATTATTCCCCAGAGAAAAAGCGATGAAGCAGTTGCAACAAATGCAGTCAGATTGAGTCCTTTCTTATTCTCTTCAAGTTTGCTGACAGTATCAACATATTTGTGTTTTCCGTACATATTTCCCTCCGCCGGCATTATCCGGATCAGGTTCAAAGGGTCGACCTGGTGATCCTCTCAGCCTTTACAGCTCCCCTTCTCACTGAAATGCCTATTTTGTATTTATACATACTTCGTTTTTCAGGATACTTGTGGGAATGATCATGATGGAACCAGCGTGTAAAAGAAAGAAGGCGGAAATGGTGGTGAGAATAAACCAAGAAGTATTAATGACATCTGAAGAGTCATTGCTGGGTATATGCTATTGGTCAGCACATACAGTCCAATGTAGATTATCCCGATTGCAAATGCGTCAAGCATGAAGTATAGATCGTAAGGATAAGGATAACCGGAATATGCATTTATCAGGTACATGTAATAATACAGTGAATAGAAAATTGCGGAAACAATTATCGCTGTTCCCTTTTTCATGAAAAGCTTACCAATTCCCACCCCGATAGAAGAAAAATTGTAAAGTTCCACGAAACAGGGAAAATACAGTATCTGGAACATGTATATCATATCGGTGTTTGGGGCAAATGTAGAATATGCACTGTGATAACTGTTGAATATGAACACCCAGACAATTGCAACGCTGACCAGCACCACGAACCATATGGGTGACAGGAGAGATTTTAATGGATCGCCCATTCCTTTGTAGTAAAGTGAAAAAATCAGGATTTCCGCAAAGGGCAATACATACTGGATATATTGCATCTGAACAGAAATATCAGTATACCTGTTCTCGAGATAGTTCAGAGCAATGAATGAGAATTGGAAGAGCAGATAGATCATTAAAATCAGATATCTTGCATTTCTTGTTTCATCATACCTGATTCTTTTAAACTGCATCTTCACCCCCTACATGGAAGATAAAATTACAATAATAAGGGCAAGCGTAAGAAATATGTTGGAAAATGAAAAAAGTTTCCGGTATTCCTTCTCTGCACCATTCCTTACATAATAAATCACAGAAGGCACAAGAAGAATAAGACCAAGAGGTATTGCAAATATCCTGAAATATAATCCAGACACCATCCATGTGAAAAATACAGGAAGACTCATGAATATGGCTAGGATGATCGAATTTGCCAGTATAGCCTTTCTAGTAGCAGGTATCCCCTTTGTTGCAGGTAACATTGGTATGTTTGCTTCCCTGTAATCCTCCCTGTATTTAATGGCTAGTGCCCAGAAATGTGTTGGAGTCCAGAGAAATACCATAATTGCAACATATATTGATGGTATAGATGGATACCCATAGAATGCGGAAGAGCCAGCAAGTGCAGGAAAAGAGCCTGCTATTCCTCCAATGACAATGTTCCACTCAGTTCTTCTTTTCAACAGGACAGTGTAAAGAAACGCGTAACTGACAAAACCTGCCATTATGAACAGGAACGTGACAATATTGAGGAATAACAGTGAAGTCGTTACCGAAATAGCTAGAAGAATGCCCATCAGAAGTATGTATCTTCCCCTGTTCTGTTTGATATCCGTTCTCCTCTTTGAAACCCTTTTCATTCTTGAATCTATATCTGTGTCGTAAAGATTGTTGAAAACTCCGGAACTCATAGATGCTGATGTTCCGGCAACCAATAAGGGGATTAGAGTGTAGAGATGTGTTAGTGGAAGAGCCATAGTGAAGAAACCTGCAATGGCGACGAGATCTATCAGAAAAGTTATCTCCAGCTTAAAAATATTATTTAAATAAGAAAAATTTGATGTTTTTTCCAACTCAGAACACCGTATACGTCATGGCCTTTATGGATCCCAGAATCTGAGAAAGATCTGAATATACCAGTATAGATAGGTCATGAGCAGATTCGAATGAATGTATCATAACATTTGAAGTGCTGGAAACTGTTGCAGCAGTCGTGTTATTGCCTGCAGTGCTGTTAATCTCGATCTGGCCCACCATTGTTGTGGGATGAATTACGCACCAGTACGTGTATATGCCCGCCTTGAAGAATTCATATGATACCTTTGAAACATGTCCAGGAGATTGAGTGATCTGACCGGTGCTTAGAAGCGTCAGGGACGAAGCTGTTTCTGTTGGCCCCTGATTGATCGTGAGTGTGTGCGGAAGATTGTCTTCTTCAATGACAGTGAAATTTATGACATAATACAATGGAAAATAGAGATTCGGGTTAATAGCCCCATGTGAGTAATTCCATCCTCCTGCATCAGCATAGAGAGTAATATTCATATATCCTTTAACTGGCAAATTTGAGGGATCTGCAAGACCTCCGCCGCTCTGGGTGGGCGCATCGAACATAAAGACGAGCATAAGACCCGAAAGCAGCATAATTAATACTCCTAAGACGATTCCTGTTTTTCCTATCATTATTATTCACCTCCACTTATTTCTGCTTTTCTGTAAACCTCTTCAAAGACATTGCTTGGTTCCACCTGCGGGGCCTTTGCAGTAGATATCATCAGGTTTGCAAGGAAGAAGAGCTGCCCAATTCCTATAATGACACCCCCAAGAATAGCCACATCCTGATAGACCATATATCTGGCAAAATATCCTGAGACAAATCTTGGCATGCCCATGAATCCTCCAACAATCCATCCCATTGACATTATCATTGATCCTACAGACGTAAATGCGAAATGCCATCCTGCCAGCCTCCTGCTGTAAA
>JAJYDZ010000322.1 GCA_021790415.1 Thermoplasmata archaeon
TTTTCCTAGGATTTCCATGACATCAAGAATTGGTCCTTTCTGACTTCCCCAGGTGACAAAGGTAACATCAGCATTTTCAGGGCCGTAAAGTACAGCTTTATCGGATATTGGTATTTCTGAATCTGCCACTTCCAGTTTGTGGAATCTCTTTACCATCATTTTGTCTCTGAGCTCGGAATCCTCAGTGACGTGTCCAAGTTCATCATGCTCATCGCCAGTCATCCAGAATATATCCTTACCAAATACCCCAAATTCTGATATTCCGGTCTTCGTGTCAAGGCTGTATCTTCTCCACTCAGGTGAGTGAACAATTCTTGCAACCTGTGGAACTTTTACTTTCTTTGAATCTATTTCTGGTATGAAATCCGATGTATTTGCAAGGTTCTTGTCTATGAGATGAATCACTGGAAGCTGATATCTCTGGGCATAGTTCAGAGCGTTCATTGAATCATAAATACACTCTTCAACGTCCCCTGAAGAGATAACCATTCTTGGAAATTCTCCATGTCCTGTATTTAATGCGAATAATAGATCTCCTTGACCATTTCTTGTTGGTAGACCCGTGCTGGGACCACCCCTCTGATATAATGTGATTACGATTGGTATCTCATCAATTCCTGCGAATGATATTGCTTCTGCCATGAGTGAAAAGCCTGGCCCACTAGTTGCCGTTGAAGAACGTGCCCCTGTAATTGCTGCTCCAGAAGCCATAGCAATTGCTGAGATTTCATCCTCTGTTTGAACAACTGCAATACCAGATTTTGCTAGTTTTGAATTTTCAGACGCAATCCACTTCAGATCTTCGTGTTCCTCTATTATTGTGCTTTCGTCGCTTGCTGGCGTTATTGGATAATATGTCTGAAATCTTAGCCCACCCATTATCTTACCAATAGCGGCTCCGTCGTTTCCTGTAAGAAGGAACCTTGGAGTTCTTTTAATTTCCTCTAGGTTATCCGTCCTGAACTTATTTTCCTGACAATAATCATAAGCTGCCTTTACAACACTGACGTTCTCCTCTACTACTTTCTCTTTACTTGAAAATACGAATCTGATGCTCTCTTCAAGGAACTTCACATCTACACCTGAAATTGCAAGTGTAAGAGCTGCTCCCAAGGTGTTATAGTATCTTGATGGAACTCCGCCAGAAATTGCCTTCTGAACTATATCAGAAAATGGTATTGGAATTGCAATACCGCCTTTTTTCTTCATAAGACTAATTGCTCCTGCGACCGTCATTAAATCTCCAGAATGTTCCAGCTCGTGTCTAATCCTGTCGGAAGTATCTTTCATTATCATTCTGGCTTGCGAAAGATCTGATTTTTCAATAGAATTGTCATAAATTATTCTGGTTCCTTTCCCTACATCCTCTATGTGCTCGAAGATAGTATCAGGATCAAGGGCAACTAAAAAATCCAAAGGATATTTCAGTGATCTTGGTCTTTCCTTTTTTACTCTCAAATGGGTATAACTATGCCTCCCCTTAATGTTGGAATGGTATTCCCTAACTCCAAAAACGTTATAACCGGAGTATGCAAATGCTCTGGATATCATGTTCGAAGAAGTGTCTATTCCCCCACCTTGTGGTCCTCCTATGGTAATACTGATATCAACTGTTTTCATTGTCAGGAGATGTTAAATGAATAGAAATAGTTTTCAACCTTATATGTTCACATTAAAATAATTGAAATAGAGTTTTCCTAACATAAAACTAAGTTTACTTTTGTCTTTGCAGGAACAAATTAATAGATTTCAAACATGAGGATACAATGATTGTAGTAACCGGAATGCCCGGATCAGGCAAAGATGAATTTATTAAAGTTGCAAAAACACTTGGGTGGATAGATATCCACATGGGGGATGAAGTGAGAAAATACGCAAAACTAAACAATATTCCGTCCGTAGATAGTGAAATCGGGAAATTTGCTTCCATGGAGAGACAAACTTTTGGAAAGGAAATATGGGCAAAAAGGGTATGGGATGATATGCAACCAGGAAAGAACTATATCATTGACGGCCTGAGAAATCTAGAAGAGTTTGAATATTTTAAGTCCAAAGATAGTGGGCTAATACTCGTTGCAATATACACAGAAAGAGAGGAGAGACTCAAAAGAATATTAAGAAGGAATAGACCCGATGATGTTCACTCCCACGATGAACTCGTATCAAGAGATGACAGAGAATTATCTTGGGGTATTGGAAATGCCATATCTCTTGCAGATTATATGATAGTAAATGATTCTACCTTAGAGGATTTTAAAAAGAGAGCACGAGAGTTACTACTAAAAATTAATAGGAATATTTAAAAAGGCATTAAAACCAAGACGTTTACAATAAAGTAAAAAGAACTATTTGCTTAAATTAACATTTATGTTTTTCAAAGAATCAAAAATTGTGAATAATGTTATAGTCCTTGACTCCGAATATATTCAATAATCGACGTGAAGAATATTTTGCCTGTAGAGATTCTTCCCTCCCTTTCCCTTCCGCTCATATTGAATATATCAAAGGCCCTTTCCGGATGAGGCATCATCCCTATTACATTACCTTCTCTGTTTGATAACCCAGCTATTCCATGAATAGAACCGTTTGGGTTCCATGGATATTCGCCCGATTTACCTTCTCTGTCGGTATACTGAAATATTATCTGATCATTTTGGACTATCTCGTCAAGTGTTTTGGAGTCCTTAAACATAACCTGACCTTCCTTGTGGGCAACTGGGGCCTGAAGTATTGTTCCAGTTTTAATGCTTTTAGTAAGAATTGGGTTTTTATTTGAAAATTTTATATAAGTGGTTCGGCATTCAAATTTTCCCGATTTGTTAACAGATAAAACCATAGATTTTTCGGCTTTCCCATTTATATCTGGCAAAAGCCCCATTTCCGATAAAATTTGAAAACCATTACATGTTCCTATGAATGGTTTTTTTTCCTCTATAAATGATCGAATTTGTTTCCACGAACTTTTAATCAGCCTCTGGGCAAAAATTATGCCTGCTCTTACATAATCACCTGCAGAAAATCCACCAGGAATGAATATCCCCTGATAATCCTCAAGCGATTTTTTTTTGGATTCAAGCTCTTTTATGTGTACAAATTCTGGACTGACTCCAAGACTATTAAAGGCAAAATGAACCTCTTCCTCATTATTGGTTCCTTCCATACGAAGTATTGCTATTTTAATGTCTTCCAAATAGTGCCCCTTACTGTCCTCCTCTTCTCTCCTTGGCTTTCATCCTTAGTCCGGTATACCCACATTTTCTGCACTTAGTTGCCTTAAGCGGATTTCTTGCGTCGCATCTCATGCATATTTTTTTGTTTAGTCTTCTTTCTATAGCTTCCTGAAATGGCATATTTGTTACCTTTGAATGAAGGGTTATCTTTAATGTG
>JAJYDZ010000323.1 GCA_021790415.1 Thermoplasmata archaeon
ATATACTAAAACTGGGAGACAGACATCCAGTGGACTGTTGAATTCTGAACATCCGGCTATAGAAGATCTTGACCCAAACCAGAAGAGGGCAGCAGTTGCCGCACTTGATTCCTATGACAAATACAGGGAGAAATTTGGGTGTGTGAAGGTCAGCGTTTTCCTCATGGAAAGTCTGAGCAAAACACTTCCTGAACTGGATCATCTTGGGAGAAAGAAAATATTTGCTTCCCTTGAACAGGCCGGATTACTCATAACTGAGAAGAAGACACCTGAAACACCGGATAGTTTTGGCAACCAGTTTCCATACACTGTTTTCATCATCGATGAGAAGAACAGATTTGTCAAGGAATTGAGGAAAAGCAGGAAAACAAGCTTTAGTGAAGGCAAAACGCTGCTTTCAGAAGCCGCCAGCATGATTGCCGACAGCAACGGAATGGTGCTTGGCTCAAAGCTTGGAATAAAGCTTAGGGAGATCAATCCAGAATTCATCCCTGGGAGATATGGATTCAGTGACCTGAGTTCATTTGTGGAACATTACCCTGAAATACTGGTGTTTGAGGGAGATAAATCTGGCGGGGACAGGATGTACAGGCTGGTGCGATCCTGAACAACTTAGAAAATTGCTATTTGCTTGAAAGGACTGGTTATAGGAACGAAGCTATCTCACATAATTTCAACCCATTTGAATGAAGATGATCATATCAAGCCATAACTCATTGTGAGGTCATCACTTACCCCCCCTATTTAAAGGGGCAGACCAGAAGAAGCTTCCCGTTTCATTTTACACTGAACCTCCGGATGCAAAGAAGGTGAAGCTGGAACAGAAAAGTTAACCCTGCATGGACTTCAATGCAACGATGGATCACGCCTCCATGAACAACCCCAACACAATGGACAGTGTACACAGGATCATAAGGAATATATTCCATTTATTACCACATCAATGATGATACTATAGGGCATATTAGACGGACCCGTTACAAAATTTATTTAACTCCTTATAAATATCCAATTAGATAGTGAATAAATTGTCTGATACTCAGCTGAAATTCGGGTTTAAAGATTTGGGACCAATTCAAAAAGAAGGAGAGATTAAAAATTCTGGGTTGACTCTTCTGTATGGATTCCCCAATTCTGGAAAATCATTTGTTCTCAGGGGACTTTATGGTGCGCTCGCTTTTTCTGATGAGGAAATGATTTCTGAATTAGCAATTTTCTCCAGAAAGAAAATGCTACTAATAATTGAGGAGACTTTTGAAAAGAATTTGAAAAATCTAATCGTTAAACTTTCTAATTTTTCAGAAATTTATTCAATAATCCGCTATGAATTCATGAAGGTTTCTTCAAAAGAATTTCTCGAAAATTATTTTCAGGAAGTAGTAGAAACTGTTTACTCTAAGGTGTTACCAGGATTTGGAACAGTTACTTTAGGGAGCGAAATGACTCTGAGTTTCGAGGAAATTATAGAGTTTCCGTTTGGAACTGACAAGTTTAACAATATACTAAGAGATTCTTTAGAAGAATTCTTGTCAACAGTAATAGGTGTAGAAACAATTTCAAATCTATCTCTGAATGGTGAACTCCTGAGCAAGCTTATAGAGAATGAATTGAAGAACCTGACCTACGAGACAATAAATGGAGAAATAAATATTCCACAATTTTCTTATATGAACACTCTGAATCGCTTTCGCATAAATGATAAAAGTTATCCGTTGGCTTTGAATTATGAACTTTTTGAAATCTCTAAACAAGCCTGCAAAGTTAAGATTAATGGATCACTTGCCTTTGAAAAAAATTTTATAAGCCAAGGAACATTGGAAATTTATAACCAATTAGAAAGCAACAAATCCGGAAATAAAATTATAGATACTTTCATCAAAAAAGTTAACAATAGAATTAAAAGGGAATCCACTAACCGGCATTTTCTGCCTATCTATGAGTTTCGTATCCTTCCAGCATCCTTTTTAAACAATTTTTCAAATGCTGTTATTAAATATTTTTTAGATCGTATTAAATCCATGTTCAATACGGTAAGTGGTATAAAAGAAGTGAGGTTCATTCCCTTTGGAAGAACACCACTTATTCAATTGGCCAACGAAGATGACCAATATATCCGACAAAATCTTCGTGAAAATAACTATTCACCAAGTTTATCTGACCCAGCATTTGCTTTATATCGGGTGTTTAAGAAGTGGGTAAAGTACTCTGAAGAAAAACTATCCTCCACTAATGTGCTTTCTTTTGATTCGTCCGTACTACTTCAAGGTAAATTATCATACGATGAAAGAAGTAAAACCCTTTTCTATACAGATTCCAAAAATAAAAAAATCGAAATTAAATATGCTTCTGCCATGGCAAACGAGGTTTCTGGATTAATCTTGTCTTATAATTCAATGAATTCTAATGGGTTGATTATTATGGAAGAACCGGAAGCTCAACTTCATCCAGTATCTCAAATTAACATGGCACTTTCACTCGTTGCTCTCTCCTCGTTTGGAGTTAGGTTAGTATTTTCCACTCACAGCGATATATTTGGTCAAGTTATCTATTTCCTTTATAAATACAAGCCATCAGCTCGTATGATTGATGAATTAATTGAGGATATTTCAAATGGAGAGGCCTCAGATGCAAAAAATGGAAAAGCTAGCGATCTGGCATCCCAGGTTCACAAAGCGATATCTTCTGTAGGAATCAACGTGTACTTTATTGATAAAAATAGTCAGATTAAGCCCATAGATATGGAAAGTTTAGGCATGGATGTACCAGGTATTACTGAAAGCGCACAACTAAAATTACTTAATTGGACCTCAAGAATTGCGGAAGGTAATAACCCAAATTAAGTAAAACAGGGGTAACAAAAGCATGTCCGGAGTCTTGAATAAAAATAATGAAACGTCAACGTTTACTGATGGTGATTGCTGCGTAAAAATTGGAAAGGTGGATCGTTTTATCACGTTAGTTAACATTGAGGAATTGGCAATTGGTAATAATACTCCCCGAGCAGATCTTATGTTGCTTTATAGAAATGAAAGAAACATTCTTCAAATTGTCTTTTTTGAATTAAAGAACGTTAAGGCAATATTAAGTCTCCCAAAAATAAAGGAAATGAAGGACCATATTTCAAATAAGTTTCATTCAACCATGTCGTTATTTGAAAGCAATAGTTCGAGTCACAATTCTAGAAATAATGGTGTAAAATTGGAGGGTATTTTTTCTAAGGTTGTGAAGAATTCCACCAAAAGTGACAAAATTTTTTATGTCGTAACAACAAAAGAATTCAGGAGTCAGATTATATCACTGGGATCAAAATTTAATGAAAAGAGAGATAATTTTAAAATTAAATTTATTACGGAGGATAAAACATTCCAAACTTAATTTATAG
>JAJYDZ010000324.1 GCA_021790415.1 Thermoplasmata archaeon
CTTGGTAAGTTCATCATCCGTCAGTTTCTTCCTCGAAATCACGCGATTTAGCCACATGACGTGTGCTGGATCGCTAGATTGAGCTTCCGAATAAATGTGTGAGGATAAGGTTGTCATCTCAGCATCTTTGATTTTTACCCCACAGACGGGACAAATGTTCATTTAAATTTCAAATTGAAGTTAATTAATAAATTTGTTGTTCAATGGTCACATAAATCAAGAAGAAAAACAATATACCTCAGTCCAATTTACAGCGGGCGGAGGTTGCCGAGCCAGGTCAAAGGTGACAGATTTAGGGTCTGTTCCCGCAGGGGTTCGCCGGTTCGAATCCGGCCCTCCGCATGCTGAATTGAAACCTTACTTCCACATTATTCAAAAATAACAAATTATACTATAAGAAAGAAATTGACAACATGAACCCGCCATCTTAAAAGCCCAAGACCGCTTCCATCGCTTCATTTTTTAACGGACAGAATTTACGTAGTATCTTCCGCTCCATCGCTTCTTGAATTTAGCAACTCACGGGATTCAGAACAGTTTAAATATCCACGTTCTGTATCGCAAATAATGTCAGTAGATAGTCAATTAAAAGAAGAAATAGCATCATCTAGAAAAAAGTCAGATGATGGTTCATTCGTGGTATACAATCTTACGAAAGGTATAAATTTTTTAGACCCAAGAAAGGTTGCCGAAGCACTTGCCACCGTCTTTTTCGAAAAGGACGCAATCAACTGGTTCAAGACAAGCGGAAGTCACATAGAGTTCAATCCAACATATAAGGTCAAGATACTTCTTGCTGAAGAACATAACAAGCTCCTTTCTGAAACTGTAGACGATTTCCTTTCAGACCTGAAGAAAGACGAAATCAATAGGAAATTTTCCAACCAGATTAAGGGAATATCTTCTAATGAGGAGAAGTTGCAGTCTGCAGTTGGTTTGGCAGCGATAGGTTCATTCTTCAACAAGCCCTTCCAGAAAAAGGATGATAAGATAGAGATTGAAGACCAGCTGCTTACAGAGATGCTCGGTGTACTTGAGATAAGGACACCTACTGATGATGACCTGATAGACTGGGATAACCTCCCAATTTGATTATCGTCCTTCATTCTAACCACTCCATAACGTTGAGTTTAGGATAGAACCCAAACACTAATGAAAAGATCATTCACTTGAAATGCCCCACAATTCCTTAATTTGTGGGTCAAGAGTTCAGTGGAAGGAGTTACAAGCCGCATATGCGGCCATATGAGCTATTCTCTCATTTGAGAATGTATAAAAAAATAAAAAATGATTTTAGCACTTTTGACATTACGTGGTTATATCTTCGATCCTGTTGAGATACTTGCTTCACCTGACACCAGAACTAACTCCGATTAAGTAGAATATTACCGTTACTATGACGAATATAATGGTGTCGTAAAGGGACGGTATCAGTTTTGTTCCTCCAATCGATGTACAGCTGAAGTGCAAGTATATCATTACGAACACCAGGAAGACCGGCAGATAGAGTCTGTACTATCTTACACTTGACATTCTCACGCTTTGTGCTTTGATAAAGTATATATATAGTCACAATCATATAATCGAACGAGGCGCGAACTCGATGGATGAATCGGTAAAATCTGAACATGAGAAATCCAAAACTGAGGGAAGAAATTATAGGAAAGAATTGAATTTTTGGCATATTGTTTTCTTAACTGTAGGAGCAATTTTTGGCTCTGCTGTTGCTTTTGTTCCTGTTTATGTGTTGGCTTATGGAGGGCCGGCAGGCGTAATTGCTTGGCCAATTGCTTTCCTTTTGATCTTACCCATAGCATTCCTATATGTAGAACTCGGCACAATGTGGCCTAGGGCAGGCGGAGTCGCTTATTATCCAGCTAGGAGTCATGGAACCCTTGTTGGATTGATGAATGGATGGAGCACATTCATAGGTTACACGCTAGCTCTACCATCACAGGTTGCAGTGATTGTCGAGTACCTAGGACTTTACTATTCACCCCTGTATCAGCATAACACAATAACTGCTCTCGGTATATTGCTAGGAATAGCTATGCTTGCGCTAATATTTGTAGTCGAAATTAGGCACGTTAGAGTCATAGGAAACGTAAACAACGGTTTCACCATAATCAAAGTTCTAATGATGGTTATAGTTGCCCTTGCACTAATTTCGTTCTTTGATGGAAAGAATTGGACAATGTATGGCGGATTTGCTCCTTTAGGGACTCCTGGGATATTCTTAGCAGTATCAGCAACAATATTCGCATATGCGGGTTTCAGGCAACCCATAGATTATGCTGAAGAAGTTAAAGAACCCGGAAAAGTACTTCCAAAAGCAATAGGGATTTCCTTAGTAATTGTAATGATTCTGTACATTCTTGAAAGCTTGGCTTTCTTGGGTTCGATAAACTGGGGGAAACTTGGTCTTCCGGTTGGCGGATGGTCTTCCCTATTCAGTTTAGGCTCTCCATACTCAAGTGCTTCCCTAAACGTAGGGCTGCCAGTGTTTGCTGTCCTAGCAGTCATAGTCATAATAATCGCGTCCTTTAGCGATGGGCTCGTTTACTGGGGGGGTGCAGCAAGAATTGGTAACACCCTTGCTAGGTATGACAGATATTTCCCAAATTTTTTCAGCGACCTCAGTCAAAGAGGGATACCATTCAATTCAGTAGTGGTCGTGTTTGCTATAGCAGTGTTCTATCTGATACTCTTACCATCATTCTCTTCCATCATTGGCGTTTTCGTTGATGCAGTAGTTATCTCTTATGCACAATCTGCAATAAGCCTTTCAATTTTCAGAAAGAAGTATCCTGATTTGCCAAGACCATACAAATTACCCGCTTACAAAATCATGGCCCCAGTAGCTTATGTAATAGCAGGCCTTCTGGTATACTGGTCTGGATTTTCAGCAATCCGAATAGCCATACCATCTGTTTTTGCCGGTCTCTTGTTCTTGATAATGGCAAGATCAAAGAATAATTTCTCCATGCAAGACGTCAAGGCTGGAATATGGTTACCTGTATATCTACTGATAGTGCTTGGGATATCGTATGTTGGTAGTTCATATTTCGGGGGAATGAACTATATCCCATTTCCATATGACAACATACTCTTCATAGCAGTAACAGCAGTGGTCTTCTACTGGGGTTATTTATCGGGAATGGGGTACAAGGGAAAGGGGGTCATTGACGCGACTGAATAATTCTTTATTTTTTATTTATTTTTTCAGTTTCACTCATAATGATTTTATCATTCCATGAAACAATATTATGGATTTGATGCAAAAATTTCTTCAGTATTACCCATAAAGACTGGGGTATGCAGTAAATTGTTCTATGCATTTATTCTAGATAACTCTCATCTAACCATCCTTTAGCTTTTC
>JAJYDZ010000004.1 GCA_021790415.1 Thermoplasmata archaeon
GTATTAAGAATAGTCTGAAGAAGAAGCCAAAAAGTAAGTCCAAAGACAAGTGAGTATCGCCTGCTGCTGATTCAATTCCGGATTCCTAAACTCCCAAGAACTACGCTCTAAAAATAAGCCCCCGCCACCAATAATATATTCTCATCGTGGCGGCGTATACTTTTTAACCTTTTTTTATCTCTATCCGTTTATCTGCCAAATAAAAGTCATGTGCCTGCATCCTATCGGAACAAAAGGCTACTTACGCTCAGCTGTTGCCACGTTTAAATTTCATCATATTTATCACTCTTTTTTCTGCCTGTACCCCTTGCTATTCATAGTTAGGAGGCTAAACAGAACAAGTAATTAGAGAGATTAAGTAGCAGGATACTTAGCAACTAATAGTGTTACAGCTTTGACCAATTCTGCGCTGACATATTCGCACAAAGTTGGTATATCATCATTTGACCATGCTTGCAAGAAGAAGCTAAAAGTTGGTTGTGTCGCTGATTCTGTCTTATTACCAAAACTGTCCTCTAATGTGATTTTAATTTTACGTTGTGCTGGTCTTCTGTGTATCTCCTGATCTCTTACTCCATGATGCCCTAGTAGAAGCGCTACTTTGGGGTCTCTTAATAGACCTTTTTTCATTTTTATATAATCCTTTATGAATTTGATAGCAACTTTGTTGTTCATATTCTCAGTTTTTTTACAGAAGGCACTTACATTCAAATCCTCGTCTGCACTAATCCCCAAATTGAATCTGGCATTATACTCTTCAAGCAGATGATCTAATACGCCCTTAAGTGAAACTAGAGTTCCCCTGAAATAGAAGTTGAAGTGCGTAGGGTCATTTCTCATTTGGTAGACCCCAAAACGAATATCCTCAAACAATTCTGCCAGACCCAACGAATAACCTCTTTTAGAATTAATTAGCCCAATGTTGTTTGCTTTTTATCGTCACTTTCTCTTTGTTCTTTAGGGACTTCTGGTTTAGATTCTTTTATTAGTTTTTCTATTCGCGCTATTCCCTCTCTAGTTATCTTGATTGTTTCCGTGCCATCTTCCAAAGGATTACCTGGTATTAAGTAAACCTGCTTAAAATTCCTATAAAAGAGATCTGAGAAGTTCTTGGGTGGGTTTTCTCTGGCATCAATAAAACCTTGCTTTACATCCTCTCTAGTTACTGCAGATTTATTTTGTTTAAATTCTAGATAGAAGACAATGGCCAATGCCTTATCGTAGTAACTCTTAATAGAAGGCAACCCTAAGAAATCATATAACGTCTCTTTGGTTTCGCTTTGTTTAGGGGACGCGTTGCTGTGGTAACTTTCTAGCACCTTGATTCGTGCTTCTAATTCGACGATCTTCGCATCTCTTTCATCATCATTCATCCTTATCATCTCCAGATCTCACAGAGTCTTTGTCTACTTCTGGTATTACTTGCTTATTGGCAGCCAAACGGTTCTTTACTTCCTCTGTTCCAGTACTAGTTAGCTCCCAACTTTTAAGCTTTGATCCAGTATTTTTAAATTCCATGAAAAATCCCTTTTGTACATTGTTAAAAATTGGAAGATTAACGTTATCTGGTGCATGCTCTCCAGCTTCATGAAACCCGTCTTCTATGTCTTTTGCTGTAAAAGGTGTGATGTGCTGTATTGTCTCCTTATGATATCCAATTGCGAGCACTTTATCAATATTGCTCTTTGGATTAAAATCATTGAAAAACTCTCTCATTGATTGTCTTTTATTTGTAGTTGTATCTCTCAAAGTAGTTGGTTCTATGATCCTCTTTTCTAGATTTTCTACACGCTTTTCTAGGGCTTCGAACCGCAATCTTACTTCTTCATCCATAATTACAACCTCCATTACTCCTGGTGGCTACTTACTGGCCATCCACTTTTCCTTAGCCTCGCCATTATTGCTTTAAGCTCGGTTTCTACCATGTTTAATGATACCGCGTGCGTAACTAATTTGCCTTCTTTTGGTCCGTATTCTATTACATTCTCTTCCCTTAATAGCTTGAGGGTAGGAAATAATGTACCTTCTTTCATCCCAAGCTCATTCAGAAGCTCTTCGATTGTCACGTACTCAGACGGAGCCAAACTAGCTGTATGCGCATATCTCTTTCCTATTAGGTAGAGAACAATATTATCTCTTGAAGATAATTTATCCTTCACCAATACATCAACCTTGCCCTCACTTGTAATTTTTATCATTTGCTTAGCGACCTCAAAGTTTCTTTCGAGTGCGTTCGAGTAATTAGCCACCATTTCACTCCTTATTCTTTCTTGCAAATCTTTATCACTCATTATATCACCTCGATATTACTATTCAGTACATTATAATCTTATATTTGTATTTTTCTCTCCGTATCACAAGCAAAAAATATGTTAATATCATTGTTAATAATAATATTACCGTTAGAAATATCGATGATAGATAAGAAAATAATCTTTAGCTATAAGGGCAGCGACGAATTCAATAGGCTAGGTTACCCTGTTCTTTTCCTGAAGAAGTACAGCCCAGACGTATTCAGTGACCCTGAGGCATTCACCCAGGCTTGGCTGGTCGCGTTTGGAGTAGAGAGAGAAGGCATAACTGCCTCGGCGATAGAACCCGTAGTGAGAGACATAGTGAAGAACTGCAGTAACTGGCAAGAGTTCCTGGACGAAGTTGAACGGAGAATAAAGAGGAATCAGAGGAACTACATACTCATGGGAACTTTGAATGACATCAGAGCGAAGTTGGACTCGGTTTACAATGAGCGGATATTCAGTTATGATCTACCGGAGGAAGTTGTTATAGACTTCAGTCAGTTGAATGAGTCCGCGTTCACGTTCTTCGCGGAATATCTTTTGCGCAGTCTCTACAACAAAATCCTAGATGGTACAAGGGAGGGAACTATGCTTTTCGTTGATGAAGGTCATCTATTCCTCAAGAGCAGAAGAACCATTGTCAAAGAACTGGCGGCTCTCATAAGATCGAGAGGTGCATTCCTATTGGCCACCCAGAAATTGACTGACCTGGAGAATATACGTGGAAACGCTGGGATTCAGTTCACTTTTCGACTGACCGAAATGGACGACCTACAGGCTGCCAGATCCTTATCGCAAGAATTCCAGTGGATTGTTCAGAGGCTCTACCCTTATGAATTCGTTGACTTGGCCCAGTATGCTTCAGAGAATGGAATATACATTTTTAAACTTAAAAACCCAAGACCTGCGCTCTATGGGGTCAACGAATGGAAACCTGATGGTATGTCGGAAGAAGCGGGAGCTATCATAAAAGAGGCAGATATGGAAGGACCAGACAGAGCAAATTTAACAATGGAGCAGGTAGTTCTCGAACAGCTGTCGGAACCAAGAAATGCTCAGGAGATTGCAAAGAAAATTACCGAAAAGACAGGGGAGGACGTGAACACGATCAGATTCAATTTAACGGCAACAAATGGTCCAATAGACAGGTTGATGAGGCAGGGGAAGATAACATCTTTTAAACTGGATTATGTGAAATTCGCGAACAATAGAGTATACGTGGCTGATACTGAAGCAACTTATTATTGCATGGCTGGGACGTACGATGCTCATAATTTTGTTGTTTCAATGGTGGCAGCTATTTTGACACGGAAGGGAACAGATTGCAGGGTGATGTTCCGTGGTGAGAGCTATCCAGACATCATAGCAGGGAAGATTTCGGTTGAAATTGAGATGGGAGACAAAAGAGGGGAGAATCTGGAGAAGGTGAAGAAGAGGATAGAAGACCAGAAAAAAATGGTTACAGCGTAATCATAGTAACACCAAGCCAAGATCTCAAAAGCAAATACCGAGAAATAGAGGAAGTTTCTATTCTTACACCAAAGGAGTTATGGCAAATAAACTTGTCTGGTGAAGAACACGCCCAAAGAGAAAAGAAGGTATAGGTTGTTCTAACTGTGAAGTCCATTTAATAATCTTGAAAGGATTGGTAATTTTTCGCTTTATTTTTAATATTTATGGTTCTCATTTTATATTTTACATGATGACCACTCTATGCTGTTCCGTGTTACTGGTATAGTTAGGATAGAACTATGCGAGTATGCGAAATAAATTGAGAGTTGCTGGCATTAGAAGGAATCCATTTATATTTTTCAACAAGGTAACTGGTCAGTCTAATGTGGTGCACCCAATAAACTCGTCTGACAGACTGGGAGTGGTTAATGAAAGAATAGGAACTACATATTATGCAGAATTGAAAAGTTACCAGTTAATGGAAATTTTGTAACTTGTTTTATTATACTTAAGAAACTTTATTTTACTTTATACGCAGAACGAAAAATAAAAAAAAATTAATATGAAGTAATAGAATAACAACGACAGTTTAATTATGATGTACAACAACATTGAATATTCCGGTCCTAAACTCATAGAAGTTATTTTTCAGCAAGATGACTGTCTCTTAACAAAATTATCCGAAGAATTCCCTTTACAATTATTACCCGTTAACGAGGATGTAAGAAAGAATGACAATAAAAGGTACCAAAGTGTGACAACTGAAATAAGGAGTCTAGATAACATGGCCCCAGCAACTTACGTTAATAAATCAATCAATGAGGGTTACATAAAACAAGAAAATCTTGAACTGCTAAGAACTGATGGAAAGAATATGGTTATAAGGATTAATACCCCTTTTACTGAGTTGAAGTCGTCGTATGTTACCTCGTTAAAAAAATGTCTGAGAGTATATCCTTCCTTAGTCTCAGAGGGGTCGGAAGAATGGCATTTTATTTGCGAAGATGAAGAAAATGGCGAGGTATTTATCAAGGATTTAAGTAAACTCCAACATACAAAAATTGTGAATTTGGATATTAAGAAAATCCCGACTTTAGATTTGGCCAATAGGGATGAACTTGCTATGAGTGTTATCAGTGACATTTATGGCAGGTTATCCAGAGGAGAAAAGGAAATTCTTATCTACGCATTCACCCATAATTACTATCGGGAAAACAGAAATATTAAGCTGCGGGATATAGCCAGTGATGTAAAAAAATCAAAAAGCTTTGTTTCGCACGAATTAAAAAGGGCAGAAATAAAGGTAATGTCCTCAATTGTCAAACTTCTACAAAATTACGACCAGTACTGAGACGTTTAAACCTTATCACAATTCATTAATCTTGAGCCTACTTCGTTCCAGCACCTCTTCAGTTCTTTTCTTGTTGAAAACGCCGCAAGAACAGGGGCGAGTAAGAATCTTCGAACCATCCTCAGATGAAATTCTTCCGAGCTTGACGTCGTTCATCACTCTCTTTATTAGGGAGTAGGGTACCATGCCGTGACCACATAGGGAATGAATTTCAAGGATATCTTCTTCGGGTAACAGGGAAGTTTCCCCAAATACACCATCATGATCGTGCTCTTTAATGACTCTTAGTTCGGTGGCGGAGGGGTTTATAGAGGTGCGAGCAAGTATGCTTCTTGTAATCTCAACGTCACTGGATATAACAAATGACAGCGGATTCCCGGATTCCTTTAACTCTTTTAGAGCCTTAGTTGCCTTTTCGGGATCATCGAATACCGCCATAGGGTTCGACCTGTCAGTTATTTTGTCCTTCATTTGATTATAAAATTGCTTGTCTTTTTCCAATTTGTCAAGAGGAAGAAAGAGCTTGACTCCCTCCCCTATATTAATCGCACCATTTTCGAGTACTACGTCAAAAAATTCTTTTTTCCATCTGGAACTTCCGTCGGTATTAATCCCTTTTGAGGACATTATAAGCATTACTATGTCCTTCTTATAGCTTTTTTTCTTACCCCGTCGGTGAAGTGTATGAGTCATGAAACCACCCTTACCATCTCCGGTAACAGACCAAAATTGATCTTACCATTAAATGATGCTTCGTATCCGTTGTTCCTTATATATTTCTCAACCATTGGAGAACCATTTTTATCACATACAGAATAAACTCCAATTACGAAGACGGTGTTGAGCTTAACCTTGGAAATAGCGTCCAGAATGGTGCCAACTTTGTTTAGAGTGGTTTTGAACTCGATTATTGCGGATAGAACCTTCTCGCCCTTTACTTCGTCTCTTAATAACCCTTTTTTTGTATCCTTCATTAAAGAAGTTAAAGGATTGTTCGGCTCGAATTCCACGCCTATTTTAGCTAGAACCGCCGTCATTTTTTCAATTTCTCCTAGCCTGGTACCTATTCCGGGTCTACCCAGCTCTATGTTGAAGCCAACCTCATCATCCTTCACTCTGTGAGTCACATTAATCGTTTTAACTTCTTCCGTGCCCCTCCCAGCTACCTCTGTTGCTTCTTTTATTAGTGTTGGATTACTGAATGTTTGCCGAAGTACTCTTGGATATGTTAGTTCGTTTTGATAGAAAGCACTAGTAGGACAAACTTCTCTCCTTAGAATAGGCAACTTTACTTCCACATTCATCATTCTAAGACAGAGGCCACATTCAACGCATTCCTCGTCATTTATTATCGCTATTTTTTTATTATTAGGTTTCCCGATGTATATCGCGTCCATTGGACAGTAATAGATACAATTTCCGCAACCAGTGCATTTATCAGGATCTATTCTCATCGTTTCTGATTGTCTGATCGTTATTTAATGATTATTGTCAACTTGTGTACAGTCAGATATTAGTATCGCAACCTTTCTTTACAAAATAATGGTGGCGCAAAATAACATTGATTTTGAATCTGCCAAAGCCAGCATAGTAGACTTTATTTATTCTACTAAAAACACGATGAGCCGGGTAATATTGTTCCTAGCTATAGCAGGGATGATCATTGATGCTTGGGATTTTTCATCATTCTCTATCGTAACCTTTTCCTATGTCCATACGTTTCATCCTACCACTTTCATGTTGGGGCTCTCTGTAGCTGCAGTCAATATAGGGGCTCTATTCGGTGGAGTTTTTGGAGGTTATCTAACAGATAAAGTCGGCAGAAAAAAGATGTTCATAACTAACATGATTCTTTTCGTGGTTATGGCTATTCTTTCTGCTGCATCAGCGAATATGCAGGAGTTTATTGCTTTCAGAGTTGTCCTTGGATTTGCACTGGGGGCAGATGTGACTACAGGGTTCGTTTACTTGTTCGAGTTCACCGAAAGAAAACAGAGGATCAATTACTCTTCCGCCTGGGCATATATATGGTCTCTTATGTTCTTGGGTGCAATACTTGCCGTTTTCATTCTAATATCACTAATCGGTTCTAGCATTTACTTGTGGAGAATTATAATGATTCTAGGAGGCGTTTTCGCCTTTATAATTTTGCTCCTAAGAACTTTGGTGCCTGAATCAGCTTTATGGTTTGCCTACAAGGGTCGATTCAAGGATGCAAAGGCTGTCATCAAGAAAGCATACGGAGTTGATTTATCCTCTGTGCCAGATGTCAATATGAGTGTGAAGAAGACAGTTAATATAGGGGACTTAGGCAGAATATTTAAACTGGGGTATAACAGGTATTTTGTACACGGCTGGAGTCAATCAATATTGGTGGGCTTTGTATTTTGGGGATTTTCATTTTATGCACCCTTGCTATTCGCAAGTCTACATTTAACGTCAAACATCCACACTACACTCTTGTATGACACAATTATCTGGTCTGCTGCACTCATCGGGGCTGTACTTTCTAGTTTTCTCATAAGAGCTATAGGAATAAAGCATGTCACTACTTCTTCATCCCTCATAATGGCGTTACTTTTCATATTGATATATCTCGAAACACGGAAACTACTTCCTCTCACTATTGTACTGCCATCAGCAATTCTGATCAATTTCCTACTCTTTCTTGGCCCCATGTCTTTCTTTACTGTCGTCAATCCAGGAGTAGCGAGTAAATATAGAGGAATCGCAAATGGCTGGACGTACTCAATAAACAAATCTACAGCAGTAATAGCCGGCTTTTTTGGTGCCTCGATCATAACCGCAATTGGACTTTCTGGCAACACAATGTTTCTGTTTATAATTGCTCTTGTGGCGGGAGTAATTTCGGCAACAATCGGAATAAATTCACTTAAAACCGATCCTGCTGAGGTGGAAAGGAAACTGAAGGAGAGAGAAAGCGTGAAAGGGCCAGATTAGAGGCTGGAAATAAAATGCCAAACATAAAAAAAGAAGTGTACGACCTCAGCAGAACCATAGACCCTGAACATTTCAGATGGCGCATTAAACTGGAAACTTCTATAGAAGAACTGACAAATAGAAAATTTACAACATCACATTTAGCTCTAACCTCTCACTGCTTTACACACATAGATGCATTTAGGCATACCATTCCAGATGCTCAGTCCATAGATGCAATGCCTTTAGAGGGATTCGTCGGAGAAGGGTACGTTGCGGACCTATCGTATAAAGAAAGAAACCAAGAAATAACGGTTGGAGACTTGAAAAAGTTTGAAGGAGAAATAAAAGCCGGAGAAATTCTCATTTTATCTACGCAGTGGGATTCCAAGGTAGATTTTAATACCGAGGAATTTTGAGAATCTGCACCATATGTCTCTTACAAAGCGGCGGAATGGATGGTCTCAAAGAAGCTCAAAGCCGTTGGATATGATTTCCCCCAAGACTACGAAATAAGGGGTCGTGAAAACCCTTTCCGCAACAATGAAATAGCATGGCCACTGCACGAACTCCTTCCATCCCACAAAATATATCAAATCGAGTACTTGAAGATTCCAAGCGAAGTACTATCTCACCATGTTCAAATCATAGCGCTTCCGTTAAAGTTAAAAAATGTCGACGGCTCGCCGGCCAGGGTGATTTGCTACTTGAAGTAAAAATCGAAATTGGGGTGAAGAATAATGGAAAATGATAAATATGCTCGTCTATCAAAAAAATATATAGAAGGGTCTGGGGAAGTGGGTAACGATATTAATCCTGCAACTGGGAAACCTCTGGCTAAAGTAAGAAATATGACGGCCGAAGATGCAACAGAAACTATAGAGAAAGCCGTTATTGCATATTCGACGTGGTCATCTATGACACCTCCAGCGAGAGGAAGGATAATATATCGGGCTGGAGAAATAGCCGAACGTGAGAAGGAATTTTTAGCGACATTAATGACGGAAGAGGAAGGAAAGACTTACAATGACAGCCTTTCTGAAGTAACAAGGAGCATCGAACTTTTAAAATTTTATGGAATGTTATCATTTAAGTATGGGGGGATTGTTTTACCTTCTTCGGACCAAAATACCCGAATATTTACTGTCAGAGTACCAATGGGCACCGTGGGTTTGATTTCTCCTTGGAATTTCCCATTGTCAATACCGGTATGGAAAGCAGCGCCAGCTCTCGCTATGGGCAACACTGCGGTCATGAAACCTGCTTCTAAGACACCAATATTGGCAGCTGCATTTCTGGATACACTTGTAAGAGCTGGATTACCGGAAAATGTTATGTCTCTCGTCGTGGGACCTGGAAGTAAGGTTGGTGATGCAATCATTAGGAGTGAGAATATAAGTGCTGTTTCATTTACCGGTTCAGTTTCAGTGGGTAATGGCATATACAAAGGTGTAGGTGAAAAGAACAGATTTACAAGAGTACAGCTTGAACTGGGAGGAAAGAACGCAGTTTACGTGGATGAAAGCGCTGATCTTAGTCTCGCGGTTAACTTCACTCTAAGGGGCGCTTTCGGGTTGACTGGGCAATCCTGTACTGCTACAAGCAGACTTATCGTTCATAAGAATGTTTACAACAGGCTTAGAGATGGTCTTCTTAGTGCTGTAAAGACATGGATAGTCGGAAACGGTCTTGAAAAAGAGACAAACATGGGCCCCGTAGTTGATGAACAGCAGCTTAAGACTGATCTTGATTATATCCAATCAGGAAAGGAAGAAGGGGCAAAATTAATTGCAGGAGGTTCACTCATCAAGAATAAGGGATCGAAGCTCTTCCTGCAACCAACAATATTTGATTCTGTAGCCTCGGATATGAAAATATTTAAGGAAGAGATTTTTGGTCCAGTTCTTTCTATAACAGTTGCTGATAACCTAGATCAGGCTATAAACTTAGTCAATTCAGTAGATTACGGCCATACATCCGCTATATTCGCAACTAATAGTACTGCCATAAATAGATTCATATATGAGGTAAGGACAGGTGTAATAAAGGTTAACAAACCGACTGTAGGTCTCGAACTGCAAGCTCCGTTTGGAACACTGAAATCATCTGGTGCCAATACATGGAAGGAGATGGGCGAGTCCGCCTTAGAGTTTTATTCTACAGAAAAGACCGTATACGAAGGGTGGTAAAATGAGGATTTTTAGAACAGAGAAATTCGGTATGAGGAAAACGTATGCAACAGATAAAGGCAAAGTTTATCTGATAACCGATGCCCTAGATTTTCTACTTAATGGGAGAAGGCAGGAGAGAATACTCGAAGAAGTGAAAATTAATCTGGACGTCCTTTTCAAAAAGGAATCAGATGAAAAGGTGGTTTTGCCATATGATCCTCCTGAAATGTGGGGATCTGGAATATCGTACTTCATATCGAGACAGAGATACACCGATCCAGATGTTGCACGGATAAGAGACAAATCAATATACGAGACTGTATATGATGCTGAAAGGCCTGAGATATTCTTTAAAGGGACATCACGTAGTGCAGTAGGGCACTATGGAACCATAAGAGTGCGTAGAGACTCGGAATGGACGTTACCCGAGCCTGAGCTAGCAGTTGTTATCGATCACACTGGAAGCATTCTAGCTTATACGGTATTCGATGACGTTTCAGCAAGGGACCTAGAAGCGCAGAATCCATTATATCTGACAGAGTCAAAGATTTATGATGGGTCTTCTGCCTTTGGTCCGTTATTGATTACCCCTGATGAATTCGGAAACCCTTACTCGAAGGAGATAAGAATGCGGATATTGCGCAATGGTAAGATTTTCTTTGACGGTACAACATCGACAGCTAACATGAAAACAAAAATAGACAAACAAATTCACTATCTTCTCTTAGATAACAGCGTTCCAGATGGATCTTTACTCACAACGGGAACCTCTATAATACCAGGAAAAGATCAAGGTCTAAAGAAAGGCGATATTGTTGAGATTACAATTGAAGGGATTGGAACCCTTGTCACCAATGTAGACAAATTATGAAAAGGGAGATGTGTAAATGACAGATGAAAAACAAAAAGAGCGAAAAAAACTAGCTCTGCCGGACTTGTTCAAGAAAGTTAGTGAAGGAAAGCCAATTACTTGGATTACTGGCTATGATTTTTCAACAGCCTTTTTGGAGGAACAGGCTGGAATTGACATGATCCTAGTGGGTGACAGCCTCGGAATGACTATGTTAGGATACAATGGTACATTGCCTGTAACCATGGACGACATGATCAGGCACACGGCAGCAGTAAGACGCGGTGCTCCAAATACGTTCATAGTAGGGGACATGCCTTACATGAGTTACCAACCAAGCGTAGAAACCGCAATACGCAATGCAGGTCGTTTCATGGCCGAAACTGGCTGCGATGCTATAAAGCTTGAGGGTGGCGTAGAGATGTTTGATCGAGTCTCTGCAATAGTCAAATCGGGGATCCCCACCATTGGGCATCTTGGACTGACACCTCAAAGTGCCAGCGCTCTGGGTGGTTTCCGATTGCAAGGTAAGGGGGCAGAACAGGCTGAGCGCATTATAGAAAGCGCATCGGCTCTGGAGGAAGCTGGTGCTTTCATGATTCTGCTGGAGATGGTTCCAGATCGTGTCTGCAAACTGATAACAGAACGTGCTAAAAATTCCATAATCATGAGTTTGGGATCCGGCCCTTACGCGCATGGACAGCTCCTGATCTTCCACGATATGTTCGGACTTTATCCAAAATTCAAACCGCGCATGGCCAAGGTGTTCGGAAATGCCGGGGAAGTGATCGTTAATGGAGTAAAGGAATATGTGCAGGAAGTAAGTAATCACACATTCCCTGAAAGTGCCAACTATTTCACGATGGCAGATGAAGAATACGACAAGCTAGTAAAGGAAATGAATGGAAAGAAACACATAATTCAAGAGCCACACAAATGAAAAATTAGCGTGTTAGACATCATGAAAAAAGATTTCTGGCCGCACTGGTATGAATATATCAGCGTGAGAGAGTCGGAGAGATAGTCGTAAATTGCTTTGACCTAAGAGGTCAAGTGTTAGACTGGCTATCCTTCGCCTCGAAACAGTACCCTGTGACAAGGTTGAATAGGAGGATGTCGAGGCTTCTTCGACTTCAGACCCTCGCAACCACTTGGAGGGTTGTGTATGTGTTGAAAGGAATGGATGTTCATAGGCGTATAGTAAATATAAAAGAGATGGAGGATTATGGAACGGTAAAGGAAAACTACGAGGTAGTGGACAAAGAAGAGGCATGGAACACATTTGGAGGCCTTGTAAAGTAATCAATAAAACCGGCATAATCTAAATGAAACTTCTGAACTAACCCGTCACATGCAGTTTTATCACCACTGGAATAGTATTGCACCATTTTTGTTAAGACCTCTCGAAGCGCAGAAACTATGGAATCCAGTTCTTTTGGGGTAATGAACCTTAAACTCGGACTTACAGAAGAATTGGCGGTTACGATGTTGTTATGCCCTATTACAAGAGGTATATGCTTAAATCCAGGATAATTTTGTTTAAACCATTCAATTGAGTCTAACATTTGCCCATTATCTTTTTTGTTGAATGGAGTTTGCACATCCTTGTCATTCTTTACTTCAATTACAAATCCGATTTTCTCTTGTGAAATCCAAAGAACATCTGGTCCCTTGTGAAAATCTTGGTCAGGTCTTTCTGCGGCAAACCCTAGAAATTGACCTAATTTTTTAATAGCCTCTTCGAACTGGTTTGCTGTCTGTGAAGACATATTTAAGTTGCTACTGAAAGAGTCAAAATCGTTGATTATTCCAGATGCAGTATGCAGTTCCGCCATTTTTTCAAATAAAGACTTGCATTGACTTAGAGGAGGAACTAACCCCCAGTATGAATCTAATGAAGCGGGCCTCATCAGTCCGCGATTGAGCTTGTAGGCCTCTGTTTGCAATATCTTAGCTTGTTCTAATTCGTTTCCGAAGAAGGCTGCCCTTGCAGCTAACTGTTTGAGCCACCCTAAAGCGTAGTTGTCGAGGTTAGCTCTCCACAGAGGATCGTCTTTGATCGAGGGGAATGCTTTTGAATACTCTCCATCTCTTATAAGTTCATGAAATTTTCTTTCCAAGTCAGCTTGGAGAATTGGCCATTCTATCTCTTCTTGCTGAGCATCTTGTATTGCCTCTATAAGTGCTGAATTATGAAATTCTATCCAATCTTTTTTTCGTTCAAGGCATTTTCTTCCGGTCTCTACTAACTCATCTTCACTTTTTAGATTGTCAGATATTTCCCTTCCTATCTCGAGTTGAGTTTTTGTAGAAATTGTTAGAAGGTCTCGATTCTTTTCGACGTTAATCCAACTAGTTAAGCTCTTTCCTATAAGGAAAATCAGAGAATAGTCACCTGAACCACGGCTAGATCTACCTATGCCTTGTTCTATTCTGGAAGCAATTATCGCTGATCTGGTTTCCCCTCCTGAAGTCATCGTCGATAGATACCTATCGTAGTCTCCAATCTCGCTCGGCAACTCGTCAAGTACTAGAATTCTGCACGAGTCACCCTTCAAATCCATGCCATCGTATCTATTTACGAATACCGATGGCAGCGTAGCATTACCTCTAACTCTTTTCTCCAGTTCTCTTTGTACGTCATCGCTAGTAACGATCGTTCCAAATTTGCTCCATCTTCTATCAGCAATACGCTTTGAGGGTACAATTACAACAACTTGTTTTAACGGGATTCCTATCTTGCTGATCAAATTCTTAGTTAGGTTAAGAGAATCTTGCTTCAGAAAATTGGGCATTAATTCAGGCATGAGAATCATCTTTTCACCTATACCTGTTACTGTCTTAGGTGCAATTACTTTTAAACTCTTATTGTCAACCCTTAAACCAAAAGTTTTCACTATATCTGCATGGTCTCTTAGTGTGGCCGACATGAAGATCCTTTTCGGGGAATCAGTAAATGTTGGGAAGTTCATGATATCGATTCCAATAGGAGTTATAGTGACTCCCCTACTAGAAAAAAGGATGTGACAGTTGCTTAAATTGTCTCTTAACAAAGGCCAAACAAAAACCAATCTATCTTGTCTACTTTCAGGAATATCGTCGCGGGCTCTCTCGTAGGCTCTCTGAATGCTGCTCCTCACTTGACCGATTTTGATCTTGATAGCCCAGTATGGGACCTCTAGTATTGCAGACTCGTTCCCACTTTCTAATGCATCGAATGTACCAACCTTACCTAAATCTGCGAAATCAGATCTAAAAGTCCCTCTTAATTCCTTATAGAGCTCTTCCTTGTTTCCGATCTCAATTGTAAATTGGTTTCTTATAGATGAAGATGCTGTATGTGCGTCGTCCGCAATAATCCCTTGAACTTTGGTTATCTTCCGACTTTCCCCAAGTATTCCAAATTTACTTCTTCCATTGAATAATCGTGCATAGGTGGCTATTAAGATGCTATCTTTTTTCTGAAAACCGTTGCTGAAATCATAAGCATCATCAAACTTGTCTGCTTCTATACCATATTGTAGTGACTTTTCGTAAACCTGTTCCATTAATTGTATTGTTGGAACTAAGTACAAGACTGGTCCATTCGTTTCATTCATTATAGATTTAGCTATTATCAGTCCAACTAAAGTCTTCCCGCCACCAGTATGAAGCTTTATAATCGTATTCTTAACAATTCTATTCTTGTACCATTCGTCTAGTACTTCAGATTGACTTGTCCATAGATCATTCAACCCACTCTTAGGTATACTGAAAAATATTTCTCTAGGATCTGTGTACAAATTCTTTTCTTTCTTCTTCCTAAGATTCGTGAAGTCTACCATTAACAAAATATATGATTGAAATAGAATAAACTTTTGCTGAAACCATTGACTATAAAAAAAGGTCACCGTTTCCAAATCACCTTTTATCTCAAGATTCCTTAAAAGTGTGGATGAGGTTTGCATGTATAAGATTTGCTTAGTATTCGATTCTTGGCATCCAAACATGAAATCACCCTTTTCATTTTAACGAGTTGAGTCCTGTCACTCTCCCTATATAAGATACGCTTTTTGACGAAGAGTTTGGCCGAAATATAATACGAGTTTCCCAGCCCTTCATTTGTCGATTTAACGCATCCGTTGATAAGAAAAACTACAAATATCAAAATTAAACTACAAATACAAAATCCACAAAGCCCGTTAACGACTGTTCCAAAAATACTTAGAAGTTCGTTTCTAATTGAATTGTGAAGGCAATCTAGAATCACCCTTAAACTATGAAAGGGCTGAGAAGTTACTTGAATATAAAAGAGAATCAAGGAGGGGAGGAGGAATGCCCTTACTTAACGGATCGAAAAAACTCGATCGCGCTTCCGTCTATATCAAAATGCCTTTCGTACTTAAAAATAGGGCGACAGGGAGTATCGTTCACCCTACAAACTTAACAAATGATTTGTTCAATTTACGAATCCCTTAGGTTCCATTTCCAGAGGGAGTACTGCGGCGAGGCACGATAGTGAGAGTCAGGCGAGGACGTTCAGTAATACCCCTTACCACGGTATACCCCCTTACTAGTTTGAGAGCTAAGAGGGGGCGAGGTAGACAATGATAGGCGCTACTTGTTTGAATCTTCTCTTTGGTTTTTTTGAGAAGTGTGGATGGTAAAAGATTGAAAGGTTTAAGATAAGGCGTGGAATAATCTAACGGTCGCCTTGAAAAAAGCCATGGACACTTTACTGACATTGAAAGTGAAAGGACTCGAAGGATTTGCAAAATCTCCCGAGATCCCAGTATCTACCGGAATCAATATACTTGTTGGAAAGAATAGTGCAGGAAAGACGCGTTTGCTCAAGTTCGTTAACAATCTGAAAGCTTTTGGTACAATCAACTGGGATGAGTTATATTTAAGCACTTCGGAGGGAGAGACGAAGTACTCGATTACGGTTATTGATTTGACCAGGTACCAAAATGCAGCAACGCAGATGGCAGTCGAAGGAAGTAACGGAAAAATCCTCAAATTTAGGATTAGCAGAGACCAGAGCAACAAATACGAATACAGTGATCTGACTCAGGGGGAACTACTAAACTTTCCCCAAAGGCCTACTGTGCAGAATACTCTGGGATCCGTCTTTGCCGCAAGAAAGCGAGTGTCCAGTGATAACTCTTTTGAAAATACTTTGCAGAAAGTAATTTATATCGATTCTCAGAGGGTTATCAAAGCGAGAGTGCAAGCGGAACCTAAAAGAGTTCCATCACCTGACGGGTCAGATCTGGGTCAGAGCATTTTGTGGCATAAGGGCAATGAGACGTCTCAATATCTAGAATTGGCGAGAACGATGAAGAATATTTTTCCCGAGATAGAGCGCGTTTTGACCATTCCCGTTGAAACTCATACTACTCCCCCACAAGCCTCGTTTATAGATGTAGGGGTTAAGGATAAATTCTCGGGAAAAAATATTCCCGCAAACGACTTCGGGACTGGGGTAAGTCAGGTGCTGTTCTTTGTTAGTATGATTTTATTCTCTGAACCAGGGATGATTTTTTTAGTAGATGAACCACACGTCTATCTCCATCCCTCTGCAGAAAAGTCCCTA
>JAJYDZ010000325.1 GCA_021790415.1 Thermoplasmata archaeon
AATAGAGTTGTGCCACCGACAACATTGCGGAACATACAAAGAGCAAATCACGATCTATCTACCTAAGAAAAAATGAAGTAGAGTGATGAAACTCTACCCGAATTACTTTTCTTTTTACTCATTTCTTAGGAGTATTTCCGCGACCCTTCCCGGATGGTCGGCCTGTCGTGCTGGGGTATAGTGGGTTCGGTGGAGGGGTCGGTGGTGGGCTGTGACCCTTGCCTTTGACTGCCATGTTTCCTCGTCATTAAGAATGCATGCACATTCTTAAATCTAATCCAACAAGTTGAAAGAACCAATCCTTATCTAACATATATCTGTGTATCCGAAGTCGGTCTTTTTTCCAAAATGTAAAACAAATAATGATGTGAGAGAACTCAGTTGCGGTGGCGTGAGGAATTGGAATTAGCAACAACACATAAAGTAAAGGGCCGACCTTCTGTGTATTCAGAGATGATACTTGCGTAATGAGGTTGCATACCACTGATACTTGCAGAGTTCCGGAGGGTGAAGAAAATCCTATTATCTAAAAAGGTGAGATAGGTGGTCACCATACGTAAAAAGAAACGCCTTTGGTATCCCAAATTCGTCCAATCGAGATTGATGAATTGAACAAGCGCTGAAACATCCGATTGATAATCAATTAGGCAGAAATGAGATTCACTAAAAGCAAGCACAATAATACGAACATTCTCGATTTGTGACCTAAGTGATAATTCTGCCATACACTATAGGATTCCCAGTCGGCTTTCAACTTCATTGCCTATCCTTTCTCTATCTAAGTCTTCGAGGCTAGTACTCCAGAGTAAATGTCCTTCTCTCAGTTCCTTGGCACTTATGAATAACAGTGGATCTAGTTTGGCAACTGTTTCCACCAATGTAGTTATCGTTTCGGGAGTCATATTCTTATCTTGCTTTGTTCTCAGTATGTTTACAAGCGCCGATAGAAAATCTAATTTTCGAGACGAGATTATCAGGAAATTCTCGGAAAAATTCATATCTTTATCGTTTTCCTCTTCTTCATTCATCATATCACCGCTTTGGAACCCCAGTCAAATACGGCACTGGAACCATGTTCAAGCATACTTTTTCCTGTTTCCATCCCTATTTCCGCAGCCCATGATAACGAAACACCAGGCCTTTCATGAGCAATCTCAGCGAATTGTCTACCTATCCTAGATGCCATCACATT
Source organism: Thermoplasmata archaeon (assembly GCA_021790415.1). Next base: position 1,193 of record JAJYDZ010000325.1, read on the forward strand.
TGTGGCAGCGGTATTTAATGTGTCGGCAGCCCCAGAAAGCCCTGCTTCTTTGACCGGATGCACATCCCCCTCATCCTTATTTTTCATTGCTGAGTATATAGTCGAGGTAGCTGATTTCAAATAATAATGGTTATGAACAAATGCAGTAACAATGCATGCAACATGAGCCAAAACGCAGGTCACACCAAGGGCTGCTCCAATTATGGCTCCCTTGGCTAGGCTCTTTACTAGCTTCTTCTTAAATTCTTCCGGCCTTTCTGATTTGAATTCGCCCTCACTATCTGAACTATGATAGCTGGATCCACATTCTCCCTTATGAGTAAGGCACCAATAACCACATCCTTGATCTACACTCTTTTTGTAATAGAGTGTTCTACCGCAATGGCAGCAGGAAGTCATTTCAATATAAATTGAATGTTATATAAGAGCTCTTCGGATAGCATTCGGATGGTAAGTGCAGCGACATCTAAACTACACATACAAACGTATCTTATAAATGGTGGCCTTTATTAAAAAAATAGTAAAATTTATAGCATTTAGTCGTTCTATCCTTTTAACATGACCCATGTAGATTGTTTTGACAAAGTGACAAAGAACGACCTTATCAAACTGGTAGACGATGCGGCAGATTTGATTAGAACCTCTGTGGATTACAAATACATACTGGTTCTTCTCTTTATTAAAAGATTAAGCGACAGGTGGAAAGAAGAGGTAGAAGACGCAAAAGATGAAATAATGAGAGAAACAGGAATTGATGAAGCAGAGGCCCTTAAACGTGCTGTAAGGGAAGAATACCATACCTATATTGTTCCTGAAAATGTGCTTTGGGACAACATTAAGAAAGATGGAAATCTAACTGAAAATCTGTCAAAGGCCATCACAGAGATCGCAAAGGAAAACAAAGAACTGGATGGAGTAGTAAACAGAATTGATTTTGTAGACTTCACAAAGAGCAGGGAAAACAGGTTACTCCTTGAGCAGCTATTCGGTATTTTCGACAAATATACCTTTTCGAACAGGTGTATTGAGGGTGATGCCCTGGGCGATGCCTACGAACACATACTAATGAGATTCGCTCCTGAAAAGGCCAAGGAAGGAGAAGTTTACACGCCTAGAGAAGTAGTCAGGCTTATGGTTGAAATACTGGACCCGCAGCCGGGAATGAGTGTATACGATCCTGCATGTGGTTCGGGTGGAATGCTCATTGAGGCGTTCGAACATGTAAAACGGAAGTTCGGCGAGGAGGGTGCAAATCGCGTTGGCCTCTATGGTGAGGAAAGAAGCCCAACAACGTATGCTCTTGCTAAAATGAACACAATCCTTCACGGGATTTCTGAATCTCATCTTGATGTGGGAGACAGCCTTCTTTACCCTAAATTTAAAACAGTTTCCGGGTTGAGATCCTTCGATCTTGTTCTAGCCAATCCACCATGGGCACAAAAAGGCTATGGGGAGAATACCCTTAAGCAAGCGGAATTCAAGGATAGATACTCCTATGGTTCTGTTCCGTCAAGATACGGAGACTGGGCTTGGATACAACATATGCTGTATACTTCGAAGTCAAAGGTAGCGGTTATAATGGACCAGGGGGCATTATTTAGGGGTAATTCTGAGAAGATTGTAAGGAAAAAAATAATTGATGAAGGATTTCTGGAAGCAGTTATCCTACTTCCGGAAAAGATATTCTATAACTCACCGGCGTCTGGAGTGATTCTAGTGTTTAACAAGAACAAAGGTTCGAACAACGAGAATAGAGTTTTGTTCATCGACGCTTCCAACGAATGCCAAAAACATCCTGATATGAGAAGATTAAACATCATTACCAATGACAATATAAATCACATAATTTCAGCTTACACGAAATTCGAATCTAATGATGGATTTTTTAAAGTGGTTAATGTAGATGAAATAAAATCGAAAGATTACAATTTGAACGTTAGCACATATGTACATCCTGTTGACAACGAGGACTCGGTTGACATTTCTGATACCACTGAGAGCCTGAACCAAATAAATATTAGTATCAGGGAGGCCGAGCAGAAACTGGACAGATATCTCAAGGAGCTTGGTTATATTGACTAGACCTGGATACAAGATGACAGAGATCGGAGAAATACCAGAGGAGTGGCCACTTAGACCATTTAGTGAAGTATTACAAATTAGGAAAAGAAATAATGAA
>JAJYDZ010000326.1 GCA_021790415.1 Thermoplasmata archaeon
GTGTAAATTTTATTATATGCTGAAGTTGATTCGTTGGGGATTTTTCCAACTAATTCCTGAACTGGATTAACACTGGGACTATTTTTCTGATAAAGTTTTTGAATATTGGTTAGAAAAATTCTACCCTTTGAATTTTTGCCTGTTACTTCGTCTCCAAGAATAGTGTCAACGTCCCAGTAACTCCGTAGTTCATCTGGTATTACTGGGTCTTCAAGAAAAATTCTCCCCGCATTGAAGTCAGAGCTTAAACGTTCATAGACTGCTATACTTGGAGCTAGTAGCAGGAAATTTCTTGGAAAATCTTTGTTGCCTTCAATAACGTTGTTTAGATAACTCCAAGCAATTGCTAATGCCATTACTTTCGTTTTCCCAGAACCCGTGGCCATTTTGGAACAATACTTCGGAAAAATATCCTCATGAGGGTTATACGGTACGCCTTTGGTTTCGTCGAAGTTCAAAATTAACTCGGCAAGTTTTCTCGCTTTTTTCACCTCGAATAGGTAAATAATACTCTCAATGGCTTCTCTCTGTGCATAGTAATACTTAAAATTCCTATTTTCTGTATTATGGTCCTCCTCAAACCAAAAATTCAACAGTCTTATCGAAGTGTTAGATGCTCCTTGGTACTTGGTCGAACGCCATAATTTAACCTCCCAACGTATTTTATTTACTAATGGTGACGTGGTGGGAAGTCTTGCAGGAAGTTCTTCGAAGGGAGAGGTCAAACTATCACTTCCAGAACAGTAGATGTATCGTTTCCGAAAATATCGATGACCTTAACCATTATTGAGTGTTTACCCTCTTCATAAATGTGGTCACGTGATTCAAGTTCAAGTACTCTGCTTCTTTTGGTTCTGAACGACTGCCACTCGTTATGAAATTCTCCATCGTAGTTCCAATCTATGCTCCAGTAATCAATGAAGTCACTCCATCGTGTAATTTTTGAAAATATGGAGTTCGGAATCATTTCCGGATTGGGTATTATAAAATTTTCAAGTCTTACGCGAATTCTGTTACCATTTTTTATCGTCGTTGCCGTCAAGGCAGCAAGTTCAAAAAATTCAATCTCTCCGCTTTCCACCGCTCTCCTGTCCATTACCTCTCTTGGAATTAATTTTAGGCTGATGCTTATCTCGAATTGCTCGTTGACCTCCTTTGATATTGTTTCGTTAAGGCCCATTTCCCATTCCCATCCTAAGATATCGAGGGATCTGAAGCCTAGTCTCTTCGCATCTTCTGCTGCGGAGAGAATTTCTTCCCTAGTAACTGCATAATCTACAGGACCAACGTGAACAGCCCTTCCTGCAATTGTCCCGTTAATATTATTCATTCCGTTTACTGGTTTAGCTTTGTAGAGTTCGAGAATAAAATCCACATAATTCTTATATGTTGGTCCAATGTTTTCAGATGCCCAGATTTGCCTTTCATACTTGCCAAGGTTTAGAATTTCAAAAGGTCTGCTCTGTGGGATGTCAAGAATTCTCTTTCGAATAGTGTGTATTGAAAATCTCCCTATATCAGCTGCAATCCATCTTCTTCCCAATTTCTCTGCAACTGCAACTGTTGTACCAGACCCAGAAAAGAAATCGGCTACCAAATCTCCCTCGTTCGTAGCTGATAAAATAACTCGCTCTAGTAATTGCTCTGCGTTTTCTGTCGGATAGCCAGTACTAAAGGAATATCCTGGAATGTCGGTCCAATTAGAATCTAAAATTTGTTCCTCGGTTTGTTCTAATTTATATTCTGGTTTTCCGGACTTGGCATTTATTCTAATTCGTCCTTCAGCAATCATTCTGTCAATGTTTTCTTGGCTAAAAGTCCAATGTCTTCCAGGGGGAGGATACAACACTTTTCCAAAAATAGTTCTAGGACCACCTGTTCCTTGGGAATCCATCGAATGCCACCTTTCACTCTTAGAAACTTCCAACTTCTTTTTTATTCTGTTGAATAAATAGTTGTCGGTCTTTGTGTAGAAAAATAAAGAATCAGTAGCAGTGTTGAATCTATTAGCCCCAGAGTCGCTCTTCTTAATTCTATTTATTATTATTTCATTTCTAAAGTTTTCATATCCAAATATTTCATCCATTATAGCTTTAATATAATGTGAATAGTGATAATCAAATCTCACCCAGATGCTACCATCGTCGGACAAAAGATCCTTCATTATCACAAGTCTGTCATAAATATATTGAAAAAAAGAACTTGGTCCATCCTTCCACATATTTCGATAAGCCACCTCTTCAAGTGAAGAGGGTTCCTTTACAGCCTCATGGTCTCCTATGTCTATTATCATGGTCATATTTGTTCCAGTGAAAAAAGGCGGATCTATGTAGATTAGTTTGATTTTTCCAGAATACTCAGACAGCAGAGAGGCAAGTATGTACTTATTATCTCCCCATATCAGCTTATTTTTCCAGCGACTTTCGTCTTGGGTTGGGTATTCAGCAAGTGTATTCGCATTGGCACGGGCCAAATTTATCGTCTCTACCTTTTGAAACGGAAGAGGGACCTTCTCTACTTCCGTTCTCTTATTTTTCCAAGTTAATACATAATCTGGCAATCGCAATCACTCTATGATTCTTTTCGGAATCGTATAGGCTATGTCTTCGCCATTACTCTTCTTCCCAAAATAAATTCTGAAAGTTTCGTCGCAAGTAGGGCACTTTACCTCATTCACAAATAGATTTGCACTCGTCCATTCCCTCTTAAAGACAAAATTTGAAGACTGAGTTCCACAAAAGGGACCAGCTATTTTCTTTTCAAATCTCATATAAATGTAATGTAATTAGGCATAGATAAATGTTAGGTTTGACCCCATAAATGGGCTTAAATTTCATCCAGGATAATTTATTTCTATACTTTCTATGGCCCGACCTAATGACAGTACATACTGCTCACCATACGGAGGATAATCTATCCTGTACCCGGTTGCGAAATCCGATATTCTGTACGTAATCACTTTGTTTTCTGGATTGTATTTTATTTGAAAGAAGGTAAAGCCGTGGCTTAACAACCACCCATATGATTCAATGGCTAATGCAAACCCGTCAAACTTTCTGAAATAGTGTTTTCTGCCCCGGACCGCAATGCAGTAAGGTTTCTGCAATTTGCCAACAACATCACCATTTCTGTACAAATACTGTCCTCGTTTTTCAAGCATTTATATCACCGTCTCGTGAAAATTCAAGGCATTTGTCGTTGAGAATTACCAAACCGCTCGAAATCCAATTATCGACCATTGAGTGTGCGTGTTCAGCAAGAATTTTGTACTCTAACGAAAGCCACCTTTCAATATTGCTTTGTTCTCTAGCAACGCTGCTTGTTCCCGCGAAGACTTTTTTGACTTGCTTCAACATTTCTTCTG
>JAJYDZ010000327.1 GCA_021790415.1 Thermoplasmata archaeon
TCTGTATCTTTCCGTTTAGTTGAGAATCGAGACTCGTTCCCATAATTATTTCAGCCTTTTCGCCTACCCTCTTCTTAATGATCTCTAAGGCAGCTGCCGCTTCATCAAGCATCAAATCCTTTCCCCCCTGTATGCTTACGATAACGGCCTTCGAGGTTGAAAGATCAACATCAAGGAAAGGGGAATTAATTGCCTGTTCAGTTGCCTCAGTTATACGCTGCCCAACAGGGGCAGAGGAAAGACCAAGCCCGAACATTGCCATTCCTGAGTCTTTTGTCACTCTTACAAGATCATTAAAGTCAAGATTTATCAATCCTGGCTTTGTTATAAGATCTGATATTCCGGAAATTGCCTTCATTATAATTTCATCTGCGAGTTTAAAAGCCTTCTGAATGGGAAGATCAGGAACCAGTTCCAGCAGTTTGTCATTAGGAAGTACGATTACACAATCAGAATAGTAAACTAACTTTTCCAGGCCCTCCTTGGCATTAAGAGACCTCTTCTCCCCTTCATCTGTGAACGGCCACGTAACAACAGAAATCGTAAGTATTCCTGCTTTCTTGGCCTTGCTTGCTATATATGGACCTGAACCTGTACCGGTTCCGCCCCCAAGGCCAGTGGTTACGAAAGCAATACTTGTGCCTTCAATGAATTTTTGAATCTCCCTTTCCGACTCCTTTGCTGCCTCTTCCCCAACCTTGGGGTCTGCGCCCGAACCACGCCCTTTTGTGAGATTTCTTCCAAGTATAACTTTATTATGGGCAGCTATCATTCTCAAATGAGCGGCGTCGGTATTCAATGCTATGAGTCGAACCTTTGTACTTAATGGGTCCCTCATTATTCTGCTTATTGTATTTGAACCAGCGCCTCCCGCCCCAAAGAGTTTAATTTTAACTTTTCTCTCTTCAATAAACTTTAAAAGTTCTTCATCTGAAGTATTAATTTCATCATCTGTATTTGAGTCAAAGGAGTTGGACATTATCTGAATAATCGCTTGGGCGTATTAAATCTTTTTAGCAATTTTAAATTTAAAGCCTGTATAATGTATTCAGAGAGCTATTCAAGAATTAGAAAATTAGATTTTAAACTGATTATGAGGGCTTTAAGGATTGACAATCACTATTACACTCAAATGGACAACCCATATTAACCTGCATTTTACATACATTGAGAATCAATACTATTCAGGATAGGAGAGGAAAATGAATTTAAGCAACCCATAAAATGTCAGGTTAATATAAGTTGATCAATTAAGGCATTTAACGTGCCTGACCTTATATTTTATATAAATATCATAGCAATTATCAGCTTTCTTACTGTGTTAGCCATATCTTTCATACCAAGATTTGGATTTTCATATTTTCTTTCTTTATTTGTGGCTTTGGTACTTGTGGCAATGTTCTTTTTCTTCAATACCTACTGGATATTGCCTGTGGGAATTCTTTCATTAATATGCGCTGAATCCCTTTATACTAAGAACTTCTATGTATCATTTATATTTCTTGCCGTATTCGTACTTGCATATTCCCTATTTTTTAATTTTAACCATATTCGAATTATAGATATGTCGATTATTTTGGGATTTGGTTCTGCTTTTCTGGGCCATGATAAACTCATTTCGTATTCCCGGGATAATGAAAATCAAAAAGGTCGTTCAGTTTCCAAGGAAGTTCCAAGAGATCTTGTGCAGATCGCTGGAGGTATAGTGATTATTCTGGGTATTGTTTTCATAGGTATGGTAAAGGCCCTCTTCTTACTCACCATATTTATACTCATTTACTTCCTTATTATTAATTCAATCAAAGACAAGGACGCATTTAAAGCTGCAAGGTTTCTGACATCCCTTGAAAGGGAGAACACGAAACTTGGTGTTGGCGCATCATGGTTTGCCATTGGAATACTTGCGCTTGTATCGGTGGTTCATAATCTTGATTTTATAATTCTTGTTGTTATTGCCGTTACATTTGGGGATTCTCTTGCAACAATAGTAGGTTCGAAAGTAAAAGGTCCGAAGTTATTCTTTAACAAGAAAAAGAGTTATTCTGGATTTTTTGCAATGTTTGCTGTAACCGCCATTGCGGGTTTTTACCTTTTAGGTCTTTATGGAGTTTTATATGCAGTTGTTGCGGTTTTCGCTGAGGCACTTTCCACATTTCCCATAGATGATAATTTTTCAATTCCAGTCTTTATGACAATAGTATATGAATTAATCCTTTATGTATAGGGCTGTAAAGCTTTACTTTAATTTTAAAGTCTAATGCAACCTTTGCTCTCTGTTATTTCACCTATTAATATCATTATCATAACAGTAGCTCTATTACTTGAAAATCACTTAAATATTGATTCGATATCATCACATATCATGGTTAAAACGTGTATTGTTGTAAGTGCCGTAATTTTGGAAGGAAATATGGCAATACTTCAAATGAATAGTGGTTTAAAGAAATGGATGCTCATTGGAGATCACTTTGGTGGCAGTGAATCACCTGAAGATGCAATTAAGCGAATAGTTAAAGAGAAAACACATGAGGAAATTGACTTAATCGATTATACTTTAAGACAAAGAGATGATACCATACCATTGAAGTTGAGCATAAATCCCATAACGATACTAATTGAGAATATGACATATCAGGATGGAAAGCATAATCATATTGACATAGTGTTTCTTGCAAAATTAAAAAATAACTCAAAATCTCTAATCTCTTCTGATAGGGATTTAAGATGGTTTCCCATAAGTGAAATGGGGGATAACGATGTTGACCCTAAGGTTGTGGAAGTAATCGAACGCGCCTCATCTTATATATATGATTATATGGATAACATTAAATAAAAATTAAAATATGTTTAGGATAGGAAAACCTTATTTTTAGGGGTTAAAATAGTATATTGGGGTCTTTTCATTTTCATATTCTTGAAAACCAAATTTTCTATACATCTTGTAAGCAAAATTATTTTTGTCTACCCATAATTGAACTCCTTCAAATCCAAGTTTTTTAATTTTAAGGAAAGCTCTCTCCATAATGGCTTCAGAAATTCCCTGACCTCTATATTCATCCAAAACAAATATGAATAAAAGAAGGGGAATCCTCTTAAGTTCAGTGGAGCCATCGGTAAATATGACCCCTCCAACAGAATTATCGTTCTCAGAGGCCAGATATGAAATTTCTTCAATCAACTTTCCGTAAGTACTGTTCATCAAACTATGAGCTAGCATGCTGGTCTTATTATCCCCTACGGGAAGTAAGATCCTTTCTGGTAATGACCTGAACGCATCAAATATCAAATCACATGCTTCTGTTAAATTTCCCTTGTCAATACTATTGAATGTAAATCCTGTATCTTCTTTACCTTCATT
>JAJYDZ010000328.1 GCA_021790415.1 Thermoplasmata archaeon
ATCTGCATTTTGAAAAGATAGTGTGAAAAAAAATATTTTGCAGAGAAATATTATTTCTTCTGCGTGCTTTTTCCGAACTTTGCGGGCCACCAGTTTGATTTTCCGAGAACCTTCATGAATGCAGGTATGAAGAATTGCCAGCTGAGGAAGGTGTCAAGCAGAACTCCAAGGGCTATGCCGACTCCCAGCTGCTGCATCAAGGGTATTGAACTGAAGTAAAGAGCGGCAAAGGTCACGAAAAGTGTTGTTCCAAGCAACATGACCACAGCACCATTCTCCTTCACGCTTGTGATTATACTGGTGTCAATGTCGTTTCCTTTGATGATCTCTTCCCTCACCCTCGTGATCATGAAAACATCATAATCCACACCCACAGCGAGCAGTGTTGTGAACACAAATACTGGCAGGAATATGATCACAGGATAACCCTGGATATAATGGAAAATTCCATAACCTATGGAAAGGGCCACAACTACGGTTCCAATTACCATGAGTATCAGCCTTGTGGGCGAGATGACTGAACTGAGCTGTATAGCAAGAAGTGCGAAAATAGTTATGGAAAGTATTGGCACAAGCTCAAGGAATGCTGACTGGGTTGATGAGTATGCATTTGAAAGAGATTCAGTCAGACCACCTACTGCTATTGTATAATTTTCATTTCCAGATGCCTGAATATTGCTGTTGAGGACGTTTACTGTAGAGATGGCCTTGTTTTCCCATCCGAGTATGGAAGTCTGGAACACGATCTCGACATATCTCGAATTAGTTGAACTTATGAACGAGTTGGACTGATTCACGTATAAGGGTGCCTGAGATACTGGAACTGATGGATTGTATCCTGTGTAATAACCAAAAGGCCTTCCCGGACCGTAAACTTCTGATATCCCTGAAGTTGAGAGAGTCTTATTCTCTATACTGTTTACTGTGGACATCTCCGTCAAGTTTACCTTTCCATTTACAATGAGTGGTGCTGATAGTCCCACAACAATGAAACCTCTGTCAAGGAAATCACCATTGAATGAATTATTTATCTGGTCAATTGCAGTTATTGCCTGGCTCTGAGGCAACAGTTTCAGTATATTGATGCTGTCAGGGGTTGCCTGGTAAATATACACCCCGATGATTATTATGACAAAGAACACTGCAATCATTGCATATCTGTTTTGTGTTGTGAATTTTCCAACCTTTTGCATTCTAAGGTGTTCTGATTCCGCAGACCTGCCTTCAGCAGATTTCCTGAATATGCTTTTACCATACCGGTGAAGTAAGGAAGGAAGGAACGTGGTCGCAAGCATCAGCGATACAAAAACGCCTATTGCATTTGCGAAGCCGGAGTCACTGAAAAAGGGTATATTGATGAGCCAGAGAACAACCTGAGACAATATAACTGTCAAACCGGAGGTGAATACCGCATGCCCTGCCCATCTCGAAGTAATAATTGTGGGGTGCTCGGTCTTATGGATCAGTTCTCTCCTGTACCTTGCCATGATATAAACTGTGTAGTCACTGGTCAGGCCCAGTATGAATATAAATAGCAGTGTCGGAGTGATGAAAGATATCTGCGAATGGAACACATAAGTGTAAATCAATCCAATAATTCCGAGGGAGATTACTGCAGAAATCATGAACAGCAAAATTGGTATGAAGGCAGCCTTAATGGACTTGAAGAATAAGCCTATGACAATTATGGATAATACAACACCTATTGCAAGTGCTTTTACCAGACCAGAAGATATCTCGTTTGAAAGCTGGGATGCGAATTGTTCAGTTCCTGCAATCAGGAATGTTGAGCCATGTATCTGTGCAGAATAATTTCCTGAGGATGAAGTGACAATATTTGCCTGCTGAGCTGTGTAATTTCCATTGAATGTGAATACAAATAACGCAGTTTTGTTATTGACTCCAACGAAATTGTGCATAAGGTATGGTGTTGGATAGATAGGTTGCCCATAAATGGAATGGCTTGTCATATATGACTGTACGGTTGAACCAGCACTGAAATTTGCAAGCATTTTGAAATATGAAGAAAGTGCCGTCGGGTTAATTTCAAGAAATGGATTGCCATCAAACTGTATTGTTGCAGCTCTTGAAGTGAAGAAAGAGGAGAGATAATCGGTGGTATTTCCAGATATATTGAGTGAACCGTGTGTTGTATTAAAGACCTGTGAAGTGAATCCGAACAAAGTGAACTTGTCTACGGATTCTATGAGATACATTAAAGAAGATGTGTTTGAACCTGTTGGCAACACGTATGACGGGAAAAATTGTGATGAAAGGTTCAGGGTGGATAATATACTGTTGGACATAAAAGCTGAAAGACTCTGATTATCTATAACAAATTTGGATGAGTTATAGAGTGGGCCGAGAGAATGGAGATATGGAACAAAAGATGTGTTCTTCAACGTGTCTTGAGAACTCTTCTGAATGTCACCTACAGGGTTGCTTATAATTGAACTTCCTGAGATATTAACATTGTGCGAAAATGCATCAAGATATTGTATCTGTATGGGTTCAAACGGAGTTTGAATATTCTTAATAAATGAAAGTGTGCTATTGTATGAAATGCTCAGGTTATGGCTTGTATTAAAATAGTTTAGATATACTTCCTCAACAGTCAAAAATAGAGAAGACGAAACGTTTATCTGGTATATGATGCCATTATCCACCTGAACTGCTCCAGCATTCCCCTGGAGAAGTGTTTTCATTCCTGATGAAAAAGCATTCATTGAAGAGGATTCTGTGGATATGATGCTTTGAACTCCCGTAAAACCAGGAGTCCCATTCAATGATCTGCTAAGAGATTGTTCATATTTAACCAGAGTGCTGAAATCACTGGTGTTGTTGACATATGTGTTCTGCGTGACAATTAAAATCTGTGTTCCGTTTGAACTTCCATTTGGATCTGATGGGAAATATTGTGAAAGTTGATTCTGTGCAACCTGTGCTTCACTGGTTCCACCTCCAAAAGAAGATTGTATATTGAAATTTGTATTGGAAAAAACAAGAGTGGCCCCATAGGACATTAAAAGGATAAAAATTAGCCATATAATTATGATTTTGCCACTATTTTTTGATACTCCTCTTCCTATCTTTTCAAAAGTGCTTTCAAACATTGATTTCGATAAGAGATATTTGTAACCTATTAATATTTTATTATGTTAAGTATTCTAATCTCTCAATTGCTGAAAGATGTAGAATACGTATTATGGCTTATCTTCCACTAAAATAAATAAAGTAGACATCATACTTGATCCATGGACCCTGAATATTTCATGACTGAGGATTATGATCTATACAGAGATTATGAAAATTTGATGCTTCAGCTGCCACAGGATTCCATCACAACC
>JAJYDZ010000329.1 GCA_021790415.1 Thermoplasmata archaeon
GAGTCCAGTCAACTACTTCAGCGAACTTAAATCTATGGGATATGCAATAGTGATATATCCATTAACGGCTTTCAGAGCCATGATGAAAAATGTACAAGGAATTTACAATGACCTGTACAAATATGGAACTCAGAAAAATTTCATGGAACGTTTAATGACCAGAAGAGATTTTTACGACCTAATCGGGTATGACGAATATGGAAAAGAGGATAGTGAGTTGAGTAAAATAAGGTGATAAAATGGCTGAAATTGTAAAAGTGGCAAAAGGATTGGAAAATGTAGTGGTCGATAAGACTGCAATAGCAACAACAAGCAATGCAGGAGATTTACTTTACAGAGGATATAAGGCAATAGATCTTGCTGAGAAGAAGAGCTTTGAGGATACCGCTTTTCTAATAATTAACGGTAAGCTCCCAAGTGAAGCTGAATCCGCAAGATTTAAGGAGACAATTCACAACAATATGAAAATAGATTCCTCAGTTAGAGAAATCATGAAGATCAACAGGGAAAAAGACATAATGAGAAACATCAGATCAATGATCTCGCTTTATCCATACACGGAAAAGGAACAACAGGGATTGTTTTTGAAGATGGATTCGATTATTCCACAGCTTTCTTCTGATACATATAACGCGTTCAAAGGGAAACCATTTAGAGATGGAGAAGGAAACGGCTATTCTGAAACATTCTTTTCCATGATATCCAATGGAAAGAATAAAGAGAATGCCAGATCATTCCAGAAACTAATGATACTCTATATGGAACATGAATTCAATGCCTCAACCTTTGCATTGAGAGTTGCTGCATCCACATTGGCAGATCCAATATCCGCTGTCTGTTCAGCATTGGCGACACTTAAGGGTCCCCTTCACGGTGGAGCCAATTCAGAGGTTCTTGAATATCTTGGATCGATTAAATCTAAGGATGATGCAAAGCATTTTGTGGATGAGAAAATTTTGAAGGGCGAAAAAATAATGGGATTTGGTCATCGTGTATATAAGAAGAGAGATCCGAGAGCACAATTTGTCAAGGGCGAACTAAAGAAAATTGCTCCTGATTATGATCTGTTTCAGGCCGCTGAAGCGGTGGAAGATTATCTATGGGAAAAGAAGAACCTTCCGGCTAATGTCGATCTATATGCGGCAATTCTCATGAAATTCCTTGGCATCGAAGAAAGTTTCTATCTTCCAGTATTTGCTGCATCAAGAATATATGGCTGGAATGCACACTATTTTGAGCAGGTCAATAACAATAAAATCATAAGGCCGGCTGCAGAATATGTTGGCCCTGAGAATTTAACCCTTTAACCAATTACTTCTATTTTTTCTGCTTCTCCCTTTCTGTTGAATGCTATGAAAGAGTATTCTTTGAAAGGGTATCCTACAATTATATGAATCGGTCCTGAATTTGAAAACATGTGGAGATCTGCATCAGAGGGTGATATAACGCCAGATGGATGAGAATGTATTGTGCCTACTATACTGAAATCTATGGGTTTGTTATAAAGTTGAAAAATTGTATGAGAATCGCCCTGAATTGTTCCTGGCAATATGGCAATCTCAAATATGACCTTATTTTCAGCCCTGAGAAATGCTCCAAACTCCTTAGGAAGACTATCAAGTGAAGCTTCCATTACCATCCTTATTACTCTTCTTCTAATTGACCACATCTTTCAACAGTTTCTCCCTGAATTTTGTAAAGAAATTTCTCCTCATGGTTATAAATTTGGCCGCCTGTTCACACTTCCTTATCTCAACCTTGTCTCCGGACTTAATATCAATTTCCTCCTGTCCGTCAAGGATTATAATGCTTTCTTCATTTGTACCACCCATTACAATTATTGCAGTGGAATTTGATGAAACAACCATGGGCCTTATCCTGAGGGTAACTGGAGCAATAAATGATAACACCATTGCCTCAGCTGAAGGAAGAATTATTGGGCCACCGGCACTCATTGAATAGGAGGTTGAACCCATTGGCGTTGCAATGATTATACCATCAGCCCTCGTTTTATCTATGAAATTGTCATCAACATAAACTTTGAAGCTTCGAACCTTTGATATCTGCCTTGAATGGATAACTGCCTCGTTTATGCATTTTCCACGATATTCGCCGTTTACGTATACAGCTAGCCTCATTACCTCTACTTCCTTATAATCACCTCGAATCAACTTGTATATGGAGGATTCTACATTTCCAAGTTCAACTTCCGATAGAAATCCAAGGGTGCCCATATTGATTCCAAGGATTGCCCCCTTTGCCTTTTGGCTTGCCATAAGTACGGTTCCATCACCGCCAATAGTTATGATTATATCTGCATCTATTGAATCAACGGCTACTGTTGGAACGCTAAGGTATTTTGCCACTTCCGTTTCAAAAATTGTCTCAACATCATCAGGTAAAATATTCAGAATTCTTTCAACGATCTTTGCACACCTTGGGCAGTCCTTTCTTATAATAAAAGCAACTTTCATTTGTGCATCGCCACCAGCTTTTCATCACTTAAAGCTATTACCTGGCTCTTTTCAAGAAGACTTAGACCCATGTTCAAGTCCTCAAGATTTTGGTTTAATACCAGTCCGCCTGCCTCTCTTAGAAGAAGTGTTGATGCGGCGATATCCACATTTCTGATTGCTTTTTTTTCCCCGATATACGCCATTAGGTCAAAAACCCCTTCAGCCACTAGTGACATTTCCAGCGAAGCGCACCCCAAAATCCTGAACCTACCTTCAGCAAATTTTAGATAATCAGGGATTTCCCTCACCGATCCAGACGATATAATATAGGCATTCTTCCTCTTTTTACTCACGGTAATAGCTTTGGAATTCTTGAATGCTCCCTCACCTTTTTTTGCATAGTAATATGAGCCGTTGGATAGGTTCATAATGAGAGCCTCGTTCAAACTATTGAAATCGTTTCCCATGATAGCTACTGACATTGAATATAATGGGATATCATTTTCAGCATTAAATGTGCCATCCAGAGGGTCTATAACCAGATTCTGTTCATACCCCCTTTCTATCTTTCCAATTTCTTCACTAACAATATTGTATGGAAGGTCATTTTCCGTAATTCTTCCAATTATGATGTCCTCACAAAGTTGGTCAAGAACGCTGGTAGTTGTGCCATCGGCACCCATTCCTGTGGTACCTCTGATTTCTCCCCTTTCTCTTGACTCCCGAATTGCTTCCATGACTTCATGTCCTATGTCTATGAAAAATTCGGCGTTTGTTTTCATCATGGCTAAATGCTTCAAGACTTAAATTGATTATGATTAAAATTGTCTTATTAACAACATAGATTGATCAAATAGACAAACGAATATATTTTCTTAATTGAA
>JAJYDZ010000330.1 GCA_021790415.1 Thermoplasmata archaeon
GATTGTCTGATTCCTTGATGTAATGGTGGGAAATACCACCATTATAAATAAACTTTGCCTTTACTCATGAGCCAATGAATTATGGATAAATCTTAAATTAATGGTGGTAAAAATCCGGGAGTTCAGGCTATAATCTTCTTATTTTCAAATTGTTGGCGTATACAATATTAGCTTTTCTTCAGTTTCTTATAATGCATGTCTACTCATCCTTGCATACGCAATTTCGGTGACAATTTCGTTTGATCATAAAATCTGGGCAAGATGGTAGACTTGTGCGTAATTCTTCCCCTTGTGGAAGTTTTATCATCTTACCAATTTGAGTTACAAATGCAGCTCTTACTTCAGAAAGTTTATCGAATTTCAACTTCCGCAAAACCCCAGCTTGCAACTTACTAGAGAAATTGAATAAATATCCGGCTGGTATGCCTAATGTTGCACATACAGCCCCTAGCTGT
This sequence comes from Thermoplasmata archaeon, assembly GCA_021790415.1. The sequence goes on from JAJYDZ010000330.1 coordinate 456, forward strand.
GCAACATGGTAATTATTAGGATATTTTGCCAAATTATCAGACACACGTATTAGTAATGGAACTTTTTTTTTCGTCCTTCCTTGTGGGCCATATAATAATGCAGATCCTGAAAAACCGGGAATGCCTATTACCCTGTGTTCTTCGGTGATACCATCACTAAGCAGTTTCCTCTCTATATCTTTTCGTATCCAGTAATTATCCATGGACTGATCATCGTCATTTTCGATGTATTCCAAAGGACTCAGTTCGTTTAATACCCATCGCCTTGGTTGAAAAAGATCCCAGAATCTACCCACCTCGGGGTCATTTCCTGCCAAAGTAATAATAGGCTCGTTCCAGGAATCTCGTGATGTTGCAATGTAAACGTTTTTTCTTATGGTGGAAGTATCAATCTTTTCCCTGCCTTCACAATCGCATATCTTTTCAGTCTTAAATTTACACATCTGGTCAAAGTATCTACATTGGCCGAGTTTAGAAGGATCCGATTTTTTTATCGCATCACGAAGTAAACTGCGTCTTTTGAGGAAATAATCGATGACAGGACCCTTATTCTTTATCTTGACCTTAAAAGATTTCACCTTTATGTTAGGGGCCCTATCGATTAAATATAGCAAACGATGGTCCTGTTTTTCTCTCCCAGAAAACAAAATATATAGCAAAAGTTGCTCCAAGTCTTGAGGCTTCGTGGAAAAAATGGCTTCTACATCGGAAATATCCTGCTCCGAAGTCTTTAACTCGACCAAAGTATCTTCCACCCTGAAATCAATTCTCCCTACAATGTCTGGCATCTCGACATAGCTACCATCAACTCTTCCCTGTTCGCTTACAAATCCCCTCTCTTCCATTAGGATTTTTGCAACCTCCCTTTCAATAAACTTTCCGTAATCCAATCTAGACTGAAGCTCGGTCGGATTTGAAATGAGGGGTTCTTTAATTTCGAAGTATGCGTGGACGGGGTTTATGACATCAGTAACTCTAAGATATTTCCCCCTTCCCCTTCCAGCTTTTTCTGTATAGAATAGCTTAGCTGCCTCTTTGGCGATTTGTTCAAATTTAGTTACATCTGTTTCATTAGTAATTTTATTTGTTACTTTACTGTTAATGTATCTAACAATAAATTCTGCGCTTACTTTGTTTTCGTTCATATAAACCTCCACGATTTAATAGGTCTATGAGTCCTCATTTATTTCTCCTCAGATTCTCTAATATTGCCCGTGTTATCTTTTTGAAATCCGACTCATTCTTTAGTTTCATTAACTCACCCCAATATGAACATTACTCTTTACTAATTACTTTCGCCATTAAGTTTATTTAAAAGATCATTGAGACCATCGAGGCTAGGCTCAAAATCCTGCTCCGATGATATTCCTGATAATCTCCATATATCTTTGAGAATTTTATTATATTCCTTTTTACCGCTATTAACTAGTTCCTTTATAAATACTACAAGTGAATTATTCAGGAGAGTCTTTTGATTTAGTATTTCGCGGTCTATCTCTGGAGAACTTGATTTGCCAATGACTATATCTGCACACTTTATATTTAAAGTAGGATCTGAAATTGGTGGAACTTTGTTTACCTCCATAATAAACCTATCCATAGCATTTTTTGTCCCATTGCCAAGTAACATAGAGCTGGAAGCACAGAGATTAAGAACCATTGGCAGCAGATTGTTTTTACTATTGTCGTCGTATCCAACACTTTGAAGTATAAAAAATAGTTTTGAATAGAAACCTTCCGCTCTCTTCATCAATATTGTAATCTTATGGTTTTTCTTGTTCTCATGCATTGAGAGAATAATTGAAATGAAGGTTATTAGGGCGAGAGCAATTGTTGCTATAGCTAACCAACTTGTGGGGGTTATGTTCATTTTATAAAAACCTCCTCAGGTGATATTTGTAAGATTTAGCCTTATTATTAGTCACAAGGTCGTTCTCCACTGCAAGTAAAAGATAATAATCCTCTGAAGCTATCGCGAAAACAATATTACCAGATGTAATAGGGACTAAAAGTCCCATCAGTTTTCTAGATATCATCACATTACCCCCCATGCTCCCTTTTTCCCTTCTCAATGGCTTTCCGCACAGCTTCAATAACGTATTCTTCAGCAGATGAATGTGACTTGTCTCTCTTGATTATCTTCTCTATCTCCGAGACCAATCCTTCTGGTATTCTTATGCTATTTTCTTCCAGATGAGTGAGGTTTTCGGCAACGATGCGACCTTTGGGAGTAAGTGAGATAGAATACTTCTTCGGACCCATTTTCGTTTCCTGAACAGTTATATAATCGTCCTTCTGTAAGGATTCCAAAAGATTATCTAAAACTTGGTGACTCTTAACTGTGCTAAATAAAAAGGACTTTTTAACCGTGCCTTCCTTGAGTAATTCAATTAAAATCGATTTAGTATGCTTCAGATCAAGCGAGTCCATGTCCAATTAGTAATAGTACCAATTATATATATTACCTCATTTATATAGGTATTTGGTAAACTTACCAAACAACATGATAATATACTACAATGCGTTCGGTATATTTACCAAGTAGGAATTAAATGCAAATACCAACTACTGTAAAGATAGGAACTACTTGGAGAGGACAAATTCCGCAAAGGGTTCATGAGAAATTGAACATCAAAGAAGGGGATATCCTTATCGTTGAAATCAGGGAAGTCTTAAAAGGTACAACCTCAACAGAAAATGGATATATGGAATCCTTTCCATCGTTGTTGTAGTAATTGTCATTATAGCAGGCGGTTAGATCTCATAACTGAAAAAATCAGGAAAAATATTAACTTTTGATATGAATTCAGGAAAAAACAATACACACTTGACAACATAATGTTTGAAAATGCCAGAGAATTGAGTAGATACATTTCAGGAAAGGC
>JAJYDZ010000331.1 GCA_021790415.1 Thermoplasmata archaeon
TATTTTCTTCAGCGCCTCTGACTTTATCGAACCGACTGGACCGGTAATCCCTATTTTTATTGCCAATTTTTCACTCCTCTATATACATAAGCGGGTATTCCATCTCCTTAACAAAACGAAGCCTGGCAATCACTGAAATGTCCCTGTATTTGATTGACACCATGACATTCAGCATTTCGCCAGTGAGTGTGATATATTTGTAAACCCCCTGCTTCTTTTTCACCACGTCTGGATCGATCTCGACTTTTGCGTCTGCCACAAAAGGCTGGACAAGCAGGCTTTCTTTTATAGCCTGTGCAAGCGAAGCTAGATTACTCAGATTAATTGGTACGCCAACATACTGGTGATAAACAGTTCCCAACTTAATACCCGCTTCGAATATAGCGCGCTCCCTGTCAGTGCATTTAAAATATGGTTCCGCAGGATCACGCATGCCGGGGCATAATTACTTGGCAATAGATTAACATTCTGATCGCATTAATTAAATTCCATGCATAGAAATTTGGTCATATCTTATTTCCTCTCTTCGAATCTTCTAACCAGTTTTTTGCGCTAATCATGAACAAGCCTGAAAGGTATTATTATCCAGATTTACATTTACCATCTGCAATGCCGGATGGTTCAAAGTCAGATCGCTCAACACGTAGTATATTTTCGATCATAACGGTCGAGAATCTTTACAGGTTCTTCGGGCTGCTGCTTATAATTATAGGAGTAACATTCTACCTTGGATGGTCCATTGCATATGATACATGGACAGATATTGGTATTTATTCTTTCGTTGTTCCACTAATAATATTCGGGCTTCTCCTGCTTGCCCTGATCAACGAGAAGAAGGTTGAGCAGAAAAATTCCCAATAATTTCCATTTCTCTGCCGGTTGCATTTATTCTTAGTTTCTTAATTCTTCTATTGAAAACCATTATGCATTCTGAATAATCAGAGTTCCTGCCTCCAGCTAAGAGCTCAGGATCATGCCCCTCCAGATTGATAAACCTTGCAGTTTTGCCGTCTTCTTTCAGTGATCTGGTCCTGAAAACAAAAGATGCAATGGAATTATCCCTAACGCTGTTAGCATACGCAGTCTGGTCAAGGTCATAGGAATTCTGGGTAAGTCCAATTATGGATGTATTGAAATGCCTTGAATTCCTGAAAAGGTTCGAGAGGTGCGATGCGCTATTTTCTCCGGAAAGAAACAGGTGCATCTCATCTATCAACACGATCTTTCTTGAATCATCCATCCTTGCAAGATATCTTGCCATGGTCAGGGTGAATGTCAGAATTCTTTCCCTTTCATTGCCAGGTTCAGACGGCGTCTTTATGAGTATGTTTGATTTAACATAATCAATTTCCTTTCTTTTCTTTAACATTTTTCCGCCCAGAAACAGCATTTTCTCTCTGAGGTCTAGGGACTTTGCGGTTGCTGAAACATACCTCGCCAGTTCTCCTAAATCCATTTCGCTTGTATTGGAGGATGCAATCGCATTGAGCTCTTGCTGTTCTGATTCGTTGAGGCTGGCCGTATCTATCAGGAAATTTACCTTTTCCAAAATCCTGTTTTCCTCGCTTAAATAAAGGGAAAAATCAATGTATTCACCAGCCGAAGTATCTATGACAACTGAATTATTTCCAAGCATGGATGGTAGGTATTCATCCAAAGGATCAAGGACTATGACCCTGTGAACCCTGTTCGTAACGCGAAATCTCTGTATCAGTAACTTTGCAAAAAATGATTTTCCGCTTCCTGTTTCGCCCATAATCAGGAGGTTATGTGACGGCAGACGGAACTGATCTAAGAATACGGGAACTCCTGTTGTTGAATCCGTACCGATCATAACACCGTCATGCATAACTGAAGTGGACAGGAAGATTGGAAGAAATCCTGCAATGGAGCTCGAATCCGCGAGATATCTGTGCCTGAGACCATCCGATAATAATCTCTTCTTTACGGATCTTCTGGTGAAGAATTCACTTCTGGCAAAGAAGAGTGAGAGCAGTTCCATTGACATAATGAACCTTGAAACCTCGCTGCCAAGAGAGACTGGATGATCTGAAGATATCTTCACATCCATCGTGAGATCAATCAGTGAACTCTTTTCCCGCTGCATCCTCGCAATAAGATCATCTATTTCCCTGATCTGTGATCGAATCATCTCGCTTCTTGCATCTTTGCTGTTCTTGACTTTCAGCTCGGATGATCTTTCCGATCTCATATTTTTAAGTCGTTTTTTTGCGGTATTTCCATCGATGGGTTTCAATGTCATAAAGATGGAAAGATCTTTTCCATATGCGTCAACGAACCTTGAAAATTCATTTCCAAGATTATATCTTGAATCTGCAAGATAGAATTTTGCGGAGTATTTATCTGAGGAATAGTACTTTTTATGAATACTGATCCTGAAAGGCTTTTTCGGGATCACATTTTTCCTTGTCGCAAGAAATAACATGATTATTGGAATGCAGGTCAGGTCAGGCTGTAGAATAGATCTGACACCTCCTCCCTGCTTACTTTAGTACGCACAATGCAGCCAGCTGATTGAAGAAATCCTATAACGGCCTTAATCTTCTCATCTGTTGGGGAAACCGAGGAGGATGGCCCTGAATTCGCGAGGATCATATACATCCTGTGGAACATAGTGGACCCAATCGCATCGTTTACCATAGTGTAGTACTGAAATTCATCAGTGTCTTTTTCAAAGGAGTCAACCTTCAATTTTTCCGCTGGAACCGACATTATCATCAGTTTGATCTCCAGATCAGACTGAAGTAAATTGTTAATCTGCCCGGCTACATTAAACGAATCCTGCTCGTTAAGGTCATATATTTCGTCTGAGGTAATGGATAATATTACAGCTTTTCTCTTCCCTTCTGATATTACTGTGAATGACCGCTCAGATACTTCGAATCCGGTTTCAACGATTATATTTTTTCCTGAAACTTTCCATGAAAAAGCGGATATGTAGTAAAGGAGAGGCTGTCTTCCATTTCGGGATGAAAGCGCCAGGATAAAGCCGCAGGCCAGGACAACAAGTGAAATTGGTATGTAATATCTTGAAATTATAAATGCAACAAGTGAAAAGATTGCTATGGTCAATATCCTGTCTGCCGATATCCCAAGCACGGATGATCTGAATCCATAGAGGTTGGACGGAAATTTTTCAGATCTCAAAATTACCATTCTCTCCTGTAGTCAAAATCACGATTATAGATCTCCTGCCAGTTAATTCCTCCATTTTTAGATCCGCTTATGGCAACAGATGGGTTTATTCCAGCCACGGACAGACCAGTTCTCAGAGCATCCATGCTTGCAACAGATGAGCCAATGTTGGCAGCCC